>JALOBE010000002.1 GCA_023228425.1 Syntrophales bacterium | reverse complement strand
TGCCGGGCCTGTTCGTCGATGTGAGTGCTGTCGAAATCAAAGAAAAGAATGGCCTCTCTCCGGGGGCTGATGTGGTATCCCAGGTCAACGTAGGCCGGGACAACCGCCGCCGAGGGAGACCGGAGGCAGACCCGTGCGCCTTCATGACCGAGCCCTGCCGCTTTTGTCATGTCCCGCCTGCCGGCTTCGTTGTTCAGCATGAAAAAAGACACCTTTGCCCGCTGATACCATGCTTCGCCGTTGTCGGGGTCGAGTTCGATCGCCCTGCTCAGATCTCCGAAGGCTTCTACCGAGAGAGAGGGAGAAAGGCTGAAGGTGAGGACTCCCCTCTTGAGGTAGGCCTGCGCGAGGGATGGGTTGAGCCTGATCGCTTCGGAGTATGCCCTCAGCGCGCTGTCGTATTTCATCGAGTACTCATCGGCCGTACCCTTTTCGTACCAACTCTCTGCCGATTGGGCGCCGGCCTCCGCCCCCACGAGGCATGCGATCATTACTGCCAGGATGATGTGTATCACGTTTGCTTTCATGAGTTCTCCCCGCTGTGCCGTGATGTCGTCATTGTCACGTGATGGATTCCGCACGGCACGTCAGGCCCCGTCGAGGCCTCCTCCCCGCTCCTTCGATCGGTACCAGGCAGCCGGATCAATAAGGTACTCCTCGGTTTCCTTGAGCGAGACGTAATGCTCTTCCTCGATGGAGGCAAGGAGGTCGAAAAATGCCCGTTCCCGCGGATCCTGTACCATGTCCCGTAACCCGCGGTAAAACTCGACACCCTTTGCCTCGAAGTCAATGGCCTTCCGCAGGGCCGCCCGGTCGTCATCGTTTCCGGGAGGCATCGTTTTGACTTTTTCCATCATTCCCGCGAGAATATTTCCGACGTTCGTTTTTTTGACGGTGAGGGGGATGGTTTCAGGCCACTTCCGTTCATTTTCCCAGGTTTCCTGGAGTTTCAGAAGCCGTTCGTAATGATCCAGCTCATCATCGGCTATTTCCTTGAACATGGCTTTCCCGAGAGGGTTCCCGGTCCGTTCGGCATTGGCGAGGTAGAACTCACGTTCCGCCATTTCATTTTTGAGGGCGGTGTCAAGGGCATTCAGTCGGTTTTTCTGATCCATAACCGGGTGTTCTCCTTTCAACACAAAATGATGACGACTGTGTAAAAAAGGTACCGAAGGCGTGACCTCCGTCGTTATGCCCGGATACCGCGTTGCGCGTCATCCTTCGTCACTGCGCGTACCCCGCGGTACGCTTCATTTTCCGGGATGTGCCCGCCGTGTCCGATGACCTTTGTACAAAGCCGTCGCGTGCGATGGTTCCGGCGACGTCCTGCGAAACCATCAGGGATAGTGAGTACGGAGTCCTATATCACGTAACGGAGCTGATGGAAAACCAAAAAGGCACCCCCCTGCAACGATCCCGGGACAGGGATTATTTCCGGCGCAATGTGGACATTCAGAGAAGCGATGCATATTGTAACAGAACACCGCTTCCGGCGGTACACGCACAGACCGGGAGGTCAGGAGGGAGGGAGTCATGAAAAAAATCGTGATCAGGGGGATGTCCTGCGGCCACTGTGTCGCGGCGGTTACGAAGGCGCTTCGGGGAATAGAGGGGATCGTTGATGTTACGGTTGATCTCGAGCGGGGAGAGGCGACCTACAGCGAAACCACTCCCGTCGATTCCGGTACCGTCCGGGATCGAATCAGGGAAGCGGGCTACGATGTTGACCGCGAGGAGTCGTTCGACGGTATTGAAAAGAACAGGTGAGATGGGGAAGACACCATGAAAAAAACATCCGTCCTCGTGGGAGGCATGACGTGCGCCGCCTGTGTCCGTCGCGTGGAGAACGCCTTGAAGCATCTGCCGGGGGTCAGTGACGCCTCGGTGAACCTTGCCACGGCCACGGCCACGATTACCCACGAATCCGGCGGGGCGGACCTGCCCCGCATCGCGGAGGTTCTTCGTGACGCCGGCTACGAGTATCTCGGTGAAGCCGGCGCGCCCGGCGAAAATCCCGTCGAGGCCGCGCGACAGGAGGAGACGCGCGAACTGACCAGAAAGGTCGTCATCGGGTCCATTCTGTCCGTCCTCGTAATGATGGGGTCCATGCGACACTGGTTCCCTTTCCCGGCCTTCATTCCCGATGACGCCATGCCGTGGATTCTCGCGGGGCTCAGCTTTCCTGTCGTTTTCTGGGTGGGAAGCCGGTTCTACACAGGCGCCATAAAGGCGGCCCGCCAATTGACCTCGGACATGAATACCCTCGTTGTGGTGGGTGTTACCTCGGCATACCTCTATTCGCTCCTTGCCATCCTCTTCCCGGCGTTCTTCGCGGGGGTCGATGCGGATGTCCACGTTTATTTCGAAGGAGCCTCCATGATCGTCACCCTGGTTCTCCTGGGACGACTCCTGGAAGCGAGGGCCCGGGGAAGAACCTCGGAAGCGATCAGGCGGCTTTTCAGGCTGAAGCCCGCGACGGCCCGGATACTGACCGATGGGGATGAACGGGACGTGCCCCTGGAGGTTCTTCAGAAGGGCATGATGGTCCTGGTCCGCCCGGGTGAAAGCATTCCAACCGACGGCATTATTGTACGGGGAAGATCCGCCGTCGATGAATCAATGCTTACCGGCGAGAGCCTCCCCGTGGAAAAGAACCCCGGTGACAAAGTTTTCGGCGGTACGGTCAATCAAAGCGGAAGTTTCCGGTTTACGGCAACGGCCATAGGGGCTGAAACCGCCCTTGCCCAGATCATTCGAATGGTAGAGGACGCCCAGGGTTCGAAAGCCCCCATCCAGAGATTCGCCGACCGGGTGGCGTCCATCTTTGTGCCGGTGGTTATAGCCATCGCCCTTGTCACCTTTGCGGTCTGGTATTTTCTGGTTCCCGGACAGGACTTCGACCGGGCTCTCCTGAACTTTGTTTCCGTTCTTATCATTGCCTGCCCCTGCGCCATGGGACTGGCAACGCCCACGGCCGTCATGGTGGGCACCGGAGTCGGCGCCGAGCAGGGCATCCTCATCCGTGGGGGAGAGATTCTGGAGAAGGCCTGCCGCATCGACACGGTGGTCTTTGATAAAACAGGGACGCTGACCCGGGGCGAGCCCGTTGTGACGGATATCATTCCGGCCCCGGGGTCTTCGGAAAAAGAGGTGCTGGAACTGATGGCTTCGATCGAAGCTTTGTCAGAGCATCCCCTGGCGGCGGCGGTTGTCGGCCGCGCGCGACGGGATGGAATCGCGCCCCGCGCGGTGGAGGACTTTTCCGCCCTGGCGGGGATGGGAGCCAAGGGGACGCTGAACGGCCGGGATATCCTCGTGGGCAACCGGACCCTTATGGACGGTAACGGGATAGGGCTCGACGATCTGGAAGGACCGGCCACTACCCTGGCAGCTGACGGAAAAACTGTTGCCTATGTCGCCGCCGATGACCGTGCCCTGGGGCTCGCCGCCTTTGCCGACATTCCCCGAGAATCGGCCGGGGAAGCGGTCAGGCTCCTGAAAGCACGGGGTATCAGGGTGGTCATGATCACGGGCGACAGCCACCGTACAGCGACCGTCGTAGCCCGCCAGCTCGGCATCGATCACGTCGAAGCGGAAATTCTCCCCGGGGGAAAGGCCGAAAAAATCAAGATGCTTCAGAAAGAAGGAGCCGTGGTGGCCATGGTGGGAGATGGGATCAATGACGCGCCGGCGCTGGTGCAGGCCGACACGGGCATCGCCATCGGCACCGGAACGGACATCGCCGCGGAGGCCAGCGATATTACCCTGATCCGGGATGACCTGACGCTCGTCGATTCGGCCATCACGCTCTCATTTCTGACCATGCGAGGTATCCGGCAGAATCTGTTCTGGGCATTTTTCTACAACACTGTGGGGATTCCCGTCGCCGCCGGGATTCTCTACCCCTTTTTCGGTATTCTTCTGAATCCCATGTACGCGGCAACGGCCATGGCCTTCAGTTCCGTCTCGGTGGTGGGAAATTCCCTGAGGCTGCGCAGGGTATGGAGAAAGCGATAGACAGCCTCCGGGTCAGGAGGCAAGTTTCACGTCGGCCATGACGGCCAGGTGATCCGAGAGCGGTTCCTGGATGGTCCGGTAGCTCAGGAATTCCAACTCCCGTGAGAGCAGTATCCAGTCGAGGCGCCGTTGTGACGAGGGGTGGGTGTACATGGTCGTGGCTTCCGGCCGGAAGGGCTTCAGGTCCAGGCTCTTCACAAGAAAGGGGAGGGAGGGCTCTCCGGTAGTCCATTCGCAATTGAAATCACCCATGACGATGAGCGGATTCCCCCGATTCAGAAGTCCTTCCACCAACTCTTCAACCTGTCGCATCCTTACGGATTTACGGGCGAAATCGAGATGAAGAGAAACGACATCTATGTTTCTTTTCCCTGCGTCCGGTACCCGCACCGTTGAAATGACGGCTCCCTTTGAAAAGGTGGGCGGCGCCGGCGAGAAACGGATGGAGAAGGGGTCATGAAGAGACAGCTTCGACAGAAGCGCTGTGCCGTATACATTCAGTTTTCCTTTTACATGCTCACCGAGGACGGCGGAGGGAAAGTTCCCCCTGCGGGAAATATATTTCACGTGATCGAACATGCCGCTCCATGCCGACGGGCCGTCGGTTTCCTGAAGCCCCACAATATCCGGTGCCATACGCCTCAATAGCGACGCGACGTCGTCAAGGTTCGATCGCACGGTGCCTACCGAATTCAGGAGCCGGTGGGAACCTTCCTTTCTCCCGTGAGCCGTATTGAGGGTCATCACCCTCAAGGCCGACCAGTCACGGTTGGTGACGGTCTCATGGCGATCACCGCCGGCATCCAGGTCCCACACGTCAGGGCAGGCCCTGCGCCCCGAGAGATAGGGGCCGATCTGGTACAGCCTGTCGACGATGGCTATCCCCGCGAATATGGCCGTGGTAATGGCTCGAGTGGCTTTTACGGTGCGGCGGTCAATGTGTCGCCTGTGAAAGGTTGACGGCAGACGATTGCTGTTCTGTTTCATGTCGGAATTCCGGGTCCTTTACGATAGCTTGTGCCGGGGTCGGTGGTTTTGGTGGCCATCTATAGCACAGGCTGCAGCCTCCCGCAAGCGATATCCACAATGCCTGTTTTATTTCATCCCGGGGGAACTCGTCAACTGGCCGCAGGCGGCCATAATATCCCGTCCCTTGCTTTTGCGCACCACGGCGGTGAGATTGTTTTTCAGCAGGACATCCTGGAAAGCGGCTATCCGTTCCTGTGACGGTGTCCGGAACGTGCTTCCGGGATGTTCGTTGAAGGCGATAAGATTAAATTTGCATCGGACGCCGCGAAGAAGCCTGATAAGAGCCTTCGCCTGTTCGGGGCTGTCATTGACATCCCGGATAAGGATGTATTCCATGGTGATACGCCGTCTGAGGGGCATGGGATAGCCGCGACAGGCCTTGATCAGGCCTTCCAGAGGATACCTCCGGTTGACAGGCATGATGAGGTTACGCGTGGCGTCATCCGGTGCGTTCAATGACACCGCAAGATTGATGGAGGCCTCGGTGCCCAGGCGACGGATCATGGGTACGATACCGCAGGTTGAAACAGTCACACGTCTCCGGGAAATGCCGAGTCCGACGTCGGATGTCATGATGTCAACGGCTTTCAGGGTATTGTCGTAATTGAGGAGGGGTTCGCCCATGCCCATCATGACCACGTTCCTGATGAGGGGTCCTTCCGGGAAACGAAAGCGGAAGGCTGTCAGCTGGCCCACGATTTCGGAGGGCCTCAGATTGCGGCGGAACCCCGCCATCCCGGTCAGGCAGAAGGCGCATCCCATGGCGCATCCCGCCTGTGTGGAAAGGCAGATAGTCCAGTGGTTTTTCCCCGGTATGAGGACGCTTTCGATGGTTTCGCCGTCTTCGAGACGGAAAAGGGCCTTCTTCGTTCCGTCAACGGATACCTGGATTTTTTCCGGTACGATGGATCCGATACGGGCGATGCCGGAGAGACTTCTCCTGAACTCCCCGGAGAGGTTCGTCATCTCGTCCAGGGATTGGGAGCCGGCCTGATACATCCATTTCATGATCTGCCGGGACCGGAATCGTTCCTTGCCGAGCCCGGCCAGAAAGGATTCCAGTTCCCGGGGCGTCAGATCCTTGAGGTCTGCGGGATCAGCTCCGCCGGGCACGAAGCCGCCTGACGATGGCATCGATGAAACCTTCCGTTGTTACTTTGCGGGCTTCCGGGTGATGATCAGCCACGGTAACCAGGTCACCCGTCATGATCCCCGATTCGATAGTATCCAGGGAGGCCTGTTCGAGGTCCTTCGCGAAATCAACCACGTCGGGCGTGTCGTCGAGCTCTCCGCGTTTTCTGAGAGCTCCGGACCAGGCGAAAATCAGGGCCATCGAGTTCGTCGACGTCTCTTCCCCTCCCAGATGCCGGTAGTAGTGTTTCCGGACGGTGCCGTGGGCGGCCTCATACTCGTACCACCCCCGGGGGGACACGAGGACGGAAGTCATCATGGCAAGGCTTCCGCAGGCGGCGGCGATCATGTCGGACATGACATCGCCGTCATAGTTCTTGAGAGCCCAGAGAAATCCGCCTCCGGACCGGACAACCCGGGCCACGGCATCGTCAATGAGGGTGAAGAAATATTCGATACCCGCCTCCCGGTAGCGCTCGACCCAGTTCTGCCGGTATTCCGTTTCGAAAACGTCCCGGAACCGGGCATCATAGGTCTTGGATATGGTATCCTTGGTGCTGAACCAGAGGTCGATCTTTTCTTCCCAGGCGTAGGAAAAGCAGGCGGCTGCGAAGCTCCGGATGGATTCGTCGGTGTTGTGAATTCCCTGGACTATGCCGGGACCCTCGAAATCGTGTATGACCTCGCGGCGGATATCGCCGGCCGCATCGGGAGTGTAGACAAGCTCTACCCGTCCGGGCCCGGGAATCGCCGCTTCCACGCCGCTGTAGACGTCACCGTAGGCGTGTCTTCCGATGATGATCGGCTTTTTCCAGGAGCGAATGAAGGGTTGTATGTTTTGTACCAGGATGGGCTTTCTGAACACCGTTCCGTCGAGCATGGCCCTGATGGTGGCGTTGGGGCTCTTGAGCATTCCCTTGAGATCGTACTCTTTGACCCGTTCGGCGTTCGCCGTGATTGTGGCGCACTTGACTCCCACGCCGAATCGCATAATGGCCCGGGCCGCTTCTTCCGTTACCCGGTCATCGGTGGCGTCGCGGTTCGCCACATGGAGATCGTAGTAGCGCAGGTCTATGTCGAGATGGGGGATGATGAGCTTTTCCTTGATCATGGCCCACATGACGCGGGTCATCTCGTCACCGTCCATCTCGACGAGGGGTGTTTTCACTTTTATGTTCCGGTAGCGCGACATGGATTGCCTTTCCTGTAGGGGGATCAAAAAACGGGCTGTAATCGCCCGGGTGGTTATCGGTGCTTTTCGTCCTTTGAAACATCCTGTTTTCTTACGAGATTCAGGGCGCCGCCGGCCGGGAGAATCTCTTTATCCCGCTCCGAAAGATCCAGAATTCCCTGGAAGGTGGTGCCCCTGGTACGGTTATGAATCGTCAGCGTGCCGGATGACGCGATCCGGGCCCGTATGTGGGGTATGTGGAGGGTGTCGCCCGTCTGGACAGCTTCATAGTCGTCGTTCGTGCTGAACAGTATGGGAAGGATACCGAAATTTATGAGATTTGCCGCGTGGATCCGTTCAAAGGACAGGGCGATAACGGCCTTGACGCCCAGGTGCATGGGACACATGGCCGCGTGTTCGCGGGATGAACCCTGGCCGTAGGACAGCCCCGCCACGATGATACCCTGTCCCCCCCGGGCTTTCAGGTGCCGGGCCCGTTCCGGGAAGGACGGATCGATCGGTTTGAAAACGAATTCAGCGTAGCGTTCGATGTTGGAGCGGTATTTCATGAGTTCGCCCGCAGGCATGATGTGGTCCGTCGTAACCCGGTCTCCCACCTTGATGAGAACCTCTCCGGAAATTTCTTCCGGAAAAGGTTGATTGACCGGCGGTTGCCCTATGTTTCCGCCTCTGCGGATTTCGACGGGTTCTCCCGGAGGCTCGTGGTGAAACAGAATCATGCCGTCGTCGACATGAAATGTGTCGGGCAGGGGGACGCGGGGGAATTCGATTCCCAGTGTCCGGGGATCGGTGATAACACCCGTGACGGCCGCCGCGGCCGCTGATACAGGGCTTACGAGGTACACGTCCGCGTCGGCTGTTCCCGACCGCCCTCTGAAATTCCTGTTCGATGTACGCAGCGATACCCCACGGGATGGGGGGCTGCAGCTGTTGCCGATGCAGAAACCGCAGGCACATTCATCAATGCGGGCTCCCGCTGCTATCAGGTCGGCGAGGTAGCCGTCCCGGGCCAGGTTTTCCAGCACCTGCCTCGATCCGGGAGCCACGATAAGGCTTACGTCTTCGTGTATGACCCGTCCCTTCAGAATCGACGCGGCCATGGCCAGGTCATGGAACGATCCGTTTGTGCAGCTTCCTATACAGACCTGGTCAACGGGAAGGCCGCTGATGTTTTTCAGCTCCACGACGTTTTCCGGACTGTGGGGTGTGGCAACCAGCGGTTCCAGTGTCGTCAGGTCGATGGAGAACAGGCCGTCATAGAGGGCGTCCCGGTCAGCCGTGAGTTCCTTCCAGTCCCCGCCCCGCCCCTGGGATGTGAGAAAGCGTCTTGTGGTCCCGTCGCTGGGGAAGATCGACGTGGTGACACCGCACTCTGCTCCCATGTTGGTTATGGTGGCACGTTCGGGCACGGACAGGGTCGTCACTCCGTCGCCTGTGTATTCGAAGACGCTCCCCACGTTCCCCCGGGTGGTAAAATGCCGGAGTACGTGTAGAATGACATCCTTTGCCGTCACCCAGGGAGAGAGCGCCCCGATCAGCTTTATTTCGATAACCCGGGGACAGGCCAGGTAGAAGGGCCGGCCGGCCATGGCCAGGGCCACGTCAAGACCTCCGGTCCCGATGGCCAGCATTCCCAGTCCTCCCGCCGTGGGGGTGTGGCTGTCGGAACCGAGAAGGGTTGTGCCGGGTACACCGAATCGCTCCAGGTGTACCTGGTGACAGATGCCGTTTCCCGCCCGGGAGAGCCGGATACCGTATTTCCGGGCCACATCGTGAAGGTAACGGTGATCATCGGCGTTTTCAAAGCCGATCTGGATCGTATTGTGATCGATGTAACTCACGGAAAGGTCCGTCGCAGGCCGGGGAATGCCCATTGCTTCAAATTGAAGGTAGGCCATGGTTCCCGTGGCGTCCTGTGTGAGGGTCTGATCGATCCTGATGGCGATCTGCCGCCCGGGATGCCAGGTTCCTGCCACAAGGTGCGATTCGATGATTTTTTCCGTCAGGCTCTGTCCCATAGAAGCTCCAACTTGCAAAATAAAGTACTACTTACTATATGAAATGGTCGAGAATAGCAACGGTAATCTCACGCGTGTCCCGCCCGGTACCGGGCGGTGGACGTCATTGCGGGACCGGAGTTCTGCGACCCATGAAAAGGATAAGTACAACGGAGGATTTTTACAGTCACGGTCTCGTGGACCTCATGACGGAATATACCATCTGCGAATCACTGGGCAGTATCGATTCGCCCTACATGGCGGCTCTCGAAGAGCCCAGAACCTTCGGAGCCTCCCTGGGACGAATGCTCGCCGACCAGGGTGTTCTCCGGGCAGGAATGCGGGTCTGTGAGGTCGGCGGAGGCTACGGCAGCCTCATGAGAGGTCTTCTTGAAAGCCGTGGTGATACCTTCAGCCATGTCACCATGCTCGACTTGTCCAGGCAGCTCCTGGAGCGTCAGAGAAGGGTGCTTTTCCGCTGGCGGGAGAAGGTCTCCTTTGTCAACGGAAACATTCAGAGCCTGCTTCCGGGCCTGTCGGGGATCGATCTTTTCATCATGAACGAGGTTGCCGGCGATCTCAAAACCTGGATCAACCTGGATCCGAAGAACCTGCCGGAAGAGGCCGCGCGGTTCGTTGACCGCTACGGTCTCGACATTCCGTCGGAGGGGTTCTTTCATTTCAACATGGGGGTCCTTCTCGTCGTGGAGGAGCTGTGCCGCAAGGGCCGGCCGGCCTTTCTTTCGGAGCACTCCAGTGATCCCCTCATTCCCCATGACATGGACTACCTGGGACGGGACCTGGAAAGGAACGGATATCCCCGGGAGATCAGGTTGCGGGGGCACTCGGAATACACGGTTCGATTCAGCCACGTGGCAGATGTTGCCCGCGGCCTGGGCAGAAAGGTTGTGACGGGCTCCCTTGCCGATCTCGTGGGACTCGCACCTTCCCCGCGCCTGAGGGCCGTTTTCCTGGGGCGCATGACCGCAAGCGATGAGAACGCGGTTCTTTACGAGTTGCTCGATCATATCCGGGAATACCGCTGGCTTCTGATACTCTGAGACCGGCGTCGGGATGGCTTCCTCCCGCCGGACAGGGAAAGAACCCATTGACGGCCCCGCAAAAGCTATCGGAGACATGGATTCCGGCAGTATAACCGGTTGCCTCGTCGCGCTGCGGCCTTCGTCACTGCGGCGTACCCCACAATACGCCTCGTTCCTCAGGATGTGCGCGCCGTGCCTCAAGGAGCTTTTTACAGAACCGTCCTCTATCGGACGTTTTTCGCCTTTTACGGAGCGCAAACGACAGTGGGGCGCTCGACAAGACGAAACTTCATGGTATACTACCGTGTCATCGGCATGCACGGGACGGCGCTCATCGGGCGGGACTTTTCCCCGGCATGCCACGCACCACGATGGAGTACTCCAAATAATGATCATACTGATTCGGTGGCTGATACTGACCGTTGCCGTCATGGTCGCTTCCTGTCTGCTTGAGGGGGTTCAGATCACCAGCTTTTTCTCCGCGCTTTTCACCGCCGCCGTTCTCGGCTTCCTGAACACCTTCTTCAGGCCCATTCTGCTCGTCCTGACACTGCCCATCAACGTCCTCAGCCTGGGGCTTTTTACCTTCATCATCAATGCCCTGCTTATCAAGATGGCTTCCGGAGTCGTCCCGGGGTTCTCTGTCCAGGGATTCTGGACAGCTGTTTTCGCGGCCCTTATAATCAGCATCGTGAGTACTCTTCTGGAGGCGCTACACCGCGGTATCGACGGGAGAAGAAAGTCTTCCGCGGGACCTGACGGAACGGAAGGATACATTGATCTCGAGAAGAAGGGTGACGATCGGTGGGAGTGATGAACCTGACGCCGGCCATGCGGCAATACCTGGACATCAAGGAACAATACCCCGACTGTATTCTGTTCTTCAGGATGGGTGACTTCTACGAAATGTTTTTTGAAGATGCCGTGGTTGCCTCGAACGTCCTGGAAATAACCCTGACGTCACGAAACAAGGGACGGGAAGACAGTGTTCCCCTCTGCGGAATTCCTTACCACGCGGCATCGGGTTACCTTGCAAAGCTGATCGAGGGGGGATTCAAGGTTGCCATCTGTGAGCAGATGGAGGATCCCCGAGAAACAAAAGGTCTGGTGAAACGCGAGGTTGTACGGGTGGTGACACCGGGCCTGGTCATGGATGCCGACAACCTCTCGGAAAAAGAAAACAATTACATTGCCGCCTGGTACGAGGAGGCGGGACGATACGGCCTCGCCTTTCTCGATCTTTCCACGGGGGAATTTAACGTGACCGAAACGGATGACCGTGAAACCTTTACGGCCGATGTTTTCAGTCTCGGATTTAAGGAAGTTCTGCTCAGCAGCAAGACGGACGGGAATTCAGGTCTCGAGGCACTGGCCGCCGAGACCCGCGGCTGCATGGTGACTCGTCTGGATTCTTCGATCTTTGACTATGAAGAGGCCCGGACGGTTCTCAGGGAACAGTTTCCAGGCGATGCAACCCGGGACGTTGATCTTGAACGGTATCGGTCCATGACCCGGGCGGCGGGCGCGCTGGTGCGGTATGTGCGGGAGACACAGCGGGAGGGGCCGGCCCACGTACGGGCCCTTACCTGGTATCACGCCGGGGATCATCTCGTTCTTGATGAAACGGCGCGGCGTAACCTGGAACTCTTCGCCACGATTCAGGACAACAGGAAAGAGGGATCGCTGGTCCATGTACTGGACAAGACGGTTACGGCCATGGGCGGGCGCCGTCTCCGGCGATGGATGACGTACCCCCTTGTGTCTCCCGGAAAAATCGGCGAGCGCCTCGCCGCCGTCGCCGAGTTCAAAGAGGATCCGGCGCGCAGAAGTGACATTCGCGGACTCCTTTCACGGGTATACGACCTGGAGCGCCTGGGAAGCAGGGTGTCCATGGGTGTTGCGAACGGGCGTGACCTTGTGGCCCTGGGGAAGTCCCTGGGGGTGGTTCCGGCGCTGAAGGACATGGTTCGTCCCTTCAACTCCCCTCTTCCGGTTTCTATCGTCGAATCAATGGATGACTGTGATGACGTGGCCCGCCTGGTGGAACGGGCCATTGTCGATGCCCCGCCTCTTTCCATCCGCGAGGGTTCCCTGATCAAAGGGGGGTACGACCCACAGCTGGATGAGCTTGTTTCCATGTCCATGGACGGCAAGCGCTGGATTGCGGCTATGGAGGAACGGGAACGGAAAAAGACGGGCATCGGGAGCCTCAAGATCGGTTTCAACAACGTTTTCGGGTATTACATAGAAGTGACCAAGGCCAACTCCGGGCTGGTTCCCCACGATTATGTCAGGAAGCAGACCCTGGTAAACGCGGAACGATACATCAATGAAGAACTCAAGCGCTACGAGGAACAGGTGCTGAATGCCGAAGAGCGGCGAAGGGAACGCGAGTATGACCTGTTTGTCGAAGTCCGTGAAAAGATTGCCCGGGAAATCGCCCGGGTCCAGAAAACGGCTTCCCTCGTGGCCGACCTGGACGTGCTCCACTCCCTTGCCGAAGTGGCCGACCTTTACGGCTACTGCTGCCCGCGGGTGGATGACGGAGACGTAATCTCCATCCGCGAGGGGCGCCATGCCGTGGTGGAACGGATGAACCTGGACGACGGCTTCGTTGCCAACGACACGTTTCTTGACCGGGGGGCGAACCGCTTTCTCATAATCACGGGACCCAACATGGCCGGCAAATCGACCTACATCAGGCAGACGGCCCTCATCGTCCTGCTGGCCCAGATGGGCAGCTTTGTTCCGGCCGATTCCGCCGAGATCGGCGTTGTGGATCGGATATTCACCCGGGTGGGCGCCGGCGACAGTCTCGCCAGGGGCAGGAGCACCTTCATGGTGGAAATGATGGAAGTGGCTTCGATTCTGAAAAACGCCACCGCGGGAAGCCTCATCCTGCTTGACGAGGTGGGTCGGGGGACCAGTACTTTCGACGGTCTCAGCATCGCCTGGGCCGTGAGCGAGTATATTCACGACAGCGAGCGCATCGGCGCGCGGACGCTCTTTGCCACGCACTACCACGAACTGACGGACATCGCGCGAACCAGGGAAGGCGTAAAAAATTACAGCATCGCCGTAAAGGAGTGGGGTGACCGGATCATCTTTCTGCGGAGGATCGTTGCGGGAGGTACGAACAGGAGCTACGGCATCCAGGTCGCCCGCCTTGCCGGCGTTCCCGAGGCCGTTCTCACGAGGGCCCGTGAGGTGCTCCGGAACCTGGAGCGGGGCGAGCTGAACGAAACCGGACTGCCGAAGATCGCCGACGGGAGAGGGCTGGGCCGCGTAAAAAACCCGGGGCAGCTTTCTCTTTTTGTCGATGAGGGGGAGCGGGTCCTGCGTGACATCAGGGAACTCGACACCGATACCCTGACGCCTCTCGATGCCCTGAGCATGATCAGCCTCTGGAAGGACCGGCTGAAACAATAAGGGCCGGGGCCACAATCCGGGGCTCCCGGGTATCGGCTCGTTCCGCCACGCTACTTGATGCAGACACGACGGACCTGGATGAAATCGGTAACTCCCCTTAACACTTTTTCGATGCCGTCCTGGAGCAGTGTCCGCATTCCCTGTTCTACGGCCTTGGTGCGAATGTTCTCAGCGGTCCCTTGTTTCTGAATGATATCTTTTATCTCGGGGGTCGCAACGAGCAGTTCATGAATGCCCATGCGTCCCCGGTAGCCTGTGCCGTCACAGACGGTACACCCCTTGGCCCGGTTGAGGGTCAGATCGTCACCGTGGGGGACGTTGAGCATAGCGAAGAGTTCCTCTCCGTAGTTCTCTGCAAGTTCGTCGCATTCCTCCCTTGTGGGGTGGTATGGTTCTCTGCAGGCCTTGCAGAGTGTCCTGACCAGACGCTGGGCAAGAATGCCCAACAGGGAATCGGCGAAGTTCAGGGGATCGATTCCCATGTCAAGAAGGCGGACGACCGTTTCAGGCGCACTGTTGGTATGAAGGGTGCTGAAAACCAGGTGTCCCGTCAGAGACGCTTCGATGCCTGTTTTCGCCGTTTCATGGTCGCGCATTTCACCCACCATGATGACGTCGGGGTCGGCCCGGAGGAATGACCGCATTGCCGAGGCGAAATCGAAACCGATCTTCGGGTTTATCTGAACCTGCCGCAACCCGTACTGGGTGATTTCCACGGGGTCCTCGGCGGTCCATATCTTGGTTTCCGGTTTGTTGATGAAATGCAGCGCCGCATGGAGCGTTGTCGTTTTTCCCGATCCCGTGGGACCCACCACCAGGCACATGCCGTAGGGTTTTACGAGGATGTTTTCCACCATCTCACGGTAGTTACGTTCTGAAAGACCCATGTCTTCCAGGGGCATGGTTTCCCCCTTGGCCAGGATACGCATAACCACATCTTCCATGCCTCCCTGGCTCGGGATCGTAGCGACGCGAAGCTCGATTTCATCACCCCGGGGCCGCCTGAACTTGATCTTGCCGTCCTGGGGAAGCCTCCGTTCCGTTATGTCCAGGTTCGACATGATCTTGATCCGCGACACCACGGCGTTTCGGTAGCCGAAGGGAACCCTCTGGTAGACCATGAGGATGCCGTCGACCCGAAACCTGACCTCAAGGGTTTTCTTGATGATGCTTGGTTCGATGTGAATATCAGAGGCATTTCTCGCATAGGCATCGTTGATGATTCTGTTGACCAGCTGCATGATGATACTGTCCGATTCGGTGATGTCCTCATCGACAGAGAGTTCGCTTTCGTCCTCGTCGCCGTCGAGCCTGCCGATGAGATCGGAGATAGTTCCCTCTGTATCGCCGGTCTGGTAGAAGTGATTGATGAACTTTACAATGTCTTCATAGAGGGCGATGTCATAGGTCACGTTCCGGGTCTTCAACAGTCGCTCGATCATGTCGCGCTTTATGATGTTGTTCGGGTCGTCGATAATGATCCTGATGGTTCCCTCTGTTCTCTCCAGGGGGACCCAGAGTTCCCGGCGCAGGTATTCCTCCTTCAGATTCTTGAGCAGATCGTAGGGGGTTGCAGTCTTTTCGCTGAATTCAACGAAACGGCAGTTATAAAATTCACTCAGGGAATTTCCGATTTCGCTCTTGGGTATCTTGAAGGTCTTCATCAGGTACTGTTCGATTGTTACCCGTTTGTCCCGCGCTTCCGCCCAGGACTTTTCCAGGTCCTCGACCCCTATGAGACCTCTTCGAATAAGGTAGTCGAACTTTGATTTTTTCTTCTGCTTGATACGTTCCTGGTTGTAAAAGGCCAGCCCCAGAACCTTGGCCATTTCCTCCACCAGGGACTGGTCTCTTGTACAGAACGCTTTGCCGCTCTTTGTGTTGATAAGCTGTACGACGCCGCGAATCGTGCCGTTGTATATGACCGGTACCGCCAGGACCTGCCGTGTCGTGACCCCCGATTTCAGGTCCCAGCGCCGGTCGAAGCTCAAATCCTTGTCGATGCTTCTCAGTTCCGCATCATCGTAGGCGTCGGCGATGTTCAGGACCTTCTTTTTGGCTGCCACGCAGCCGGCAATGCTGTGGTTGTCGATGGGAAGGCGGATTTCTCCGAGGGTCGACCCTGTAAGCATCATCGAGTATATTTCGTTCGTGGTATCATCGATTACGTAGATCGTCATGGAATTGGCGTCAAACAGGCTGAGCATCTCGTCCCGCAGGTCCACGAGGATCTGCTTTACGTTCTTTGACGCGTGGATCTTGTAGGTTATATCCTGAAATCTTTTCTGGTAATTCAGCTGCTGTTCCAGATCGGTGACCTGGCGATCGTCGGGATTATCGTTCCCGACGGCGGTTTTTGAAAGTGCTGTCATAGAGGGCTCTCTGCTTTCCATGGACGTTGTGATATCTTATAGCATTCCTGCCGTCATGCTGACAATAGAATTTCTTCCGATTTTGTCCAGTAAAAAAAACACGTTGACGCCGCTTTTAACCTTCCGGGGCGGAGGGTTGTGCGGTTTCCTTCTTAAAACTCGCTGCGTTCGAGATGCCTGCATCCCGCCCACATCGGAAGCAGGCATGTTGCCGATGTCGCCGCCAGCGCCACGATCCAGGATGCCGTGAGGCAGAGACGGAATGTCGCTTCAGTCATGGCGTGGTGAACTTCATAGGCAAAATAGGGCAGGGCGAAAATAAAAACAAGAACCATCACATAGACCAGGGCGATTATGAAATTCAGCGTTCCCCCGAATCCGGAGACGATACGGGAGGGATTTTCCTCCTTGAAGTTCGGGTAGAGCGATCCGAGGCCCAGGGCGAGCCCCACCAGGGCGGCGCTCGCCAGGGCGGCAAGTGAGCAGGTTATGATAAAAAGGTCCCGCGGTGTTTCGAGCATCAGGTTTGTGGACACCATGAGCAGTTCACTTATCAGGAGGAGGGGGACGAGATTGAAGAAGAATTTCTGCATGACCAGTTGCCGGAACGTCAGCCGGGCAAGGCCCAGCATCCAGACCTTGTTCCCCTCAAGGCTTACCTGGGGGAAGAGAAACCGTACACTGAAGCCAGCCAGTACCAGGAACGTGGCAGCCAGGTTGAGGTAGACAACGATCATCTTCCAGTAGGGATTGTCCACCGACATGGGCATGGAGCGGAGGTTGAATATGTAGACGCCGAGGATGGCCAGGTAGATGGTGAACTGTGAGTACTGGCTGAAATCACGATAAAATATCCTGATATCTTTGATGACCAGGGCGGCTATCGGCCGTGGAAGGATAGAAAATACTCTGAACAGGTAATTCGCCGGACCTGAGTCAGGGGAGTGTACTCTCCGTTTGGAACGGTTCTGTGAGGCGAGCCAACCCCCGTAAAACAGTCGCTTCGCCGCAAACCGGTTGATCTGAAGCGTTACCAGCGACGTTGCCCCGTAAACGGAAAAGTACACCAGCGCGACTGATGGTTGCGCCGCCGCCGCCCGGATGATGGACGAGGCCATCCAGTACCCGGGATAGAAGGGATGTTTCAGGATTCGGAGGTGATGGAGAAAGGTTCCCATGAAAGAGACGATGTCGCTGTCCGCACGGGCCTCAGGGGCGATTGTCGTCCTGTAGTACCAGTACAGCACGACAAGAACCAGGAGAACCACGGCTATAAAGAAATACCTTACTCTCCGGTAGTCGAAAAGCCGGACCATGACCAGAACGACCGGGGCGGCCATCGCCGTTGGAAGTATGACGAAGACAGCGAACCAGCCGGGGATGGCCAGGTAAAACCAGGGGGAGGCGCTCTTGATGAGGGCATAGGCGATGAGAAAGGGAATGCCGAGAAACAGGAAGGCCCAGGAACTGAAAATGCCTGCCTGGATGAGGCGGTAAAAGTAAATGGTCTCATGGTCCACGGGCCGGGAAAAGAGAAACCGGACTTCAGGGGAACCGAAAAGCGTCGAGTGGCAGACGATGACGGAACTCAGGGCCAGCATGATAAAGAGAACGGCAAAGAAAATGTACAGAGCTTCGTCGACAAGCACCGGCCCGACGATGGGAATGGTATGGAAGAAGGTCAGTCCCCGGTGGAAGAGAAGGAAAGCCCCGAACCAGAAGAATGTCGTGAGGGTTGCTATGAAAACAATCTTGAGGGGCGGTTCGCGCCGGATACCGGCGATGCTGTTTTTCAGAATCCTGAACCTGGCGAAGGCGAGGCCCCGCATGCCGTCCATGGCGTCAGTCCTCCGCCGTCATCTTGAGGAACACGTCTTCCAGCCCTTCGGAATCCACGGCGGCCTTCTTGATGTCCCCGGCGTTGCCCAAGGCGACAAACTTTCCCTGGTGGATGATTCCAAGGCGGTCGGAGATTTCTTCGGCCAGGGAGAGCGTATGGGTCGACATGAACACCGTGGTCCCTCCCAGGGCCCGTTTTCGCAGAATATCCTTCACGAGGCGAATACTTCTCGGGTCGAGGCCGACCATCGGTTCGTCAATGATGATAATTCGCGGATCCGACAGCAGGGCCGAAGAGATGACGATTTTCTGGCGCATGCCGTGGGAATAACTTTCAAGGAGCTGGTTCGCCTGGTCTTTCATGAGGAAAAGCTCGAGAAGTTCCTCGGTATCGGCCCTGTAGCGCCGGGGATCGAGCCGGTAGAGTTCACCGGTGAAATAAAGAAATTCTCTGCCTGTGAGTTTTTCGTACACGTAGGGGATGTCCGGAATATAGCTCATTATGGATTTTGCCCTGTCCGACTGCCCGGCCATGTCGAAGCCGCCGACGAAAACCCTGCCTCCTGTCGGTTTGAGCAGGCCCGCCACGAGCTTCAGTGTGGTGGTTTTGCCCGCGCCGTTCGGTCCGATGATGGTAAAAAATTCTCCTTTCCCGATGACAAGAGACAGGTCGTCAACGGCGACTGTTTTTCCGAAACGCTTTGTAAGGTTCCGCAGTTCGATCATTTCATTTACATCTCTTCGAAATCGATAATTTCAAGCCCGATCCTTCCCATGGTCATCGCTATGCGCCCCTGGGCCGAGAAATCGCCCGAAACCAGTTCCAGGTGAGTCGCGTCTGCCACAGCTTCTCCAAATGTGGGGTCCATGTCCACCCAGGTTCCCACGAATACCCGAGGCCAGGCATGGTAATAAAAGGCGCCCTCCAGGTATACCAGGCCTGCGGACATATCCGCCGGTATGCCCGCCGCCCGGGCCAGGGCGACGAAGAGGGACGTGTGTTCGTTGCAGTCCCCCCGGCGGTGCTTCAAAACCTCCGTCGCGATGGGGACATGGGGATTCGGGACTTTCTCGATGTTCCGGTACACCCAGTCGCTGATAAGGCGGGAGGCCTTCCAGGCGTCTGTCTCGCCGCCCACGATGCTTCGGGCCATGGCCCCTATGGCGGGATCGTTGCTGTCGATCCAGAGGGAGGGTTCCAGGCGGGACTCAGGCTTTGGACCGGCAGCGGGCAGAGAAATCCCGCCGAGGGATGATTCGTCGTGAGCGGTTATGCGGATCAATCCCCGGTCGGGATCGAGAAGCACCTGGCGGGGCTCCCTGCAGGGAATGTCCGCGATGTCACAGCCGGAGACCCTCAGCGTCAGGGAGCGTACCGATCGGGGACGGGGGAGTTTTCCTGACGCGGGCACGGCAACCTTCTCCAGGATGTCAACCGGCGTGAGAGCCGAAGCTTCGAGGTGCCGCTGAACCGATTCACGCGATTCCGCCACGATGGACCAGCCGTTGGGCGTTTTCTCCCGGACCACCAGGCCCCGGTCGTCAATCCACGATGTAGTCGTCAGGCCCGCGATATGTGTTTCCATGACCAGAAGACCCTCTTCCCTGTCGAGTACGCGGAGGGTCGCCGTTTCTGACTGGAGGGTCATGGGGTTGAGTACTCGGAGGAGGCGGGTGTCCCCCGGTGACAGGTCCGTTCCCCGATAGACCTGTACGATGCCCTGGTCGAGAAAGACACGGTCATCCAACTCGAAAAATTTCCCCATGGTAACATCGCCGTAGGCCATGGTGACATGAAGTCCGTCCCCCGATCGTCTGCCGCTGACGGTAATCCCGACGAGTCCCGATATGGCCGTTTCAAATTCCAGGAGACGATGAGCGTCATCGAGCAGCTGTCGGCTTTCGATGAGAAGTTCCCGGGGTTGGCCGAACATGCCGAACCTGAGAAGGGAGGTGGTGGCCGCCGTGAATCCCTCTGTTCCGCGACCGTAGAGAACGTGTACATACCCTATCCAGACGTCGTCCACATAGACGCTTCGCCAAGAGTCGATTTCGGTTTCGGCAGGAATGCGAAGTTCGAAAGACTGCGGTTCGACAGTCCCCGGGAGGAGATCCTCCTGTTTCAAAAGAAAAAAGAGGGTCCCTCCCCAGACGATAAGGATAAGAAGATTGGCGGCTATTTTGAAGGCGCGGGACGATCTCATGGCGGCGGTCTGTATCCGATGTTTTTCCAGACTATACCGTAATCCGACCCCACGATACAGGTGAATTTTGAGGGGACCGTCACTGTTTTTTTGTTTGCCAAAACACTGCGGGACCATTACAGTATCACCCATATGAACCCGGAACGGAGGGGAGGAGAAAAATCCCGGCCGGCGTCATGAAGGCCGCAGAAGTAAGCGGCTGCGGTTCCCCCCGGAGGAAGAGGAACATCAGCGGCTCCGCCGCCTCCCATAGCCGGCGGACAAACCGGAAATCCACAAAAAACGGTTGTTCTTTATCTCCCAATGTGGCAGAGTACGGAACTTATGACCCGGGTCATTTCCAGGGGACGTGCTGAAAAGGGGATCACGGTGAAGCTCATGCCCACGGACGCCCTGTGCTGTATCGATAGGGCCTGCGAAGCCATGCTATCGACGCGGGCATACGCGCCGCGGGATCGCCGATGCACGAGAACAACCTGCTTCCGTCCATGGCGGATGCCCCTCTCACCGGCGACTTCCTCCGGGCATCCTGCCGGAAGCCGCTTTCGGATCCTGTGGGTGGGTCGGCCGATGCAACGTCTGTAACTACATAAAGAGGAGGTTCAACTATGGAGCGGTATGTCTGTGATGTATGCGGCTATGTCTATGACCCCGCCGAGGGGGATTCAGAGGGCGGCATCCCTGCGGGGACCCCCTTTTCAGACCTGCCGGAGGATTGGACCTGTCCCGTCTGTGGAGCCGACAAGAGCCAGTTTTCACCGGAATGAAAGAAGGAGAACTCGTAGAAAGTCGAAAACGTCTGATAGATGACGGCTTTGTAAAAACCCCTTGCGGTTCGGCGCGCGCATCCTGAGGAGTGATGCGTACTGTGAAGTACGCCGCAGTGACGAAGGAAAGAGCGCGATCGAGCAGCATTCGGCCTTAGTGCCGGAAGGCGTGCCTCCGGCACCATTTGTACGAAACCGTCGGAGGATACTACGGGACGAGAGGCGTCATCCATGAACATCACCATCAAGGAGGCACTGAAGCGGGCCTTCGACGGAGAGGCAAAAGCCGTGTTGCGGTTGAAGGTATATGCCGAAAAAGCAGACAAGGAAGGCTATCCCCAGATCGGGAGGCTTTTCAGGGTTATCGCGGCCTCGGAAGCCATACACGGAACCCGGGCGTTGAAGTTGTTGCGGGAGATCCGATCCACTGAAGAGAACCTCGCGGCGAGTTTCGAGTCGGAAGAGTCGGTGGCTCAGGTCGCCTACTCGGAATTCATCAAAAAAGCGCAGGAGGCCGGGGACAAGACGGCCGCGCTGTATTTCACTCACAGCAGGGATGTGGAAGAAACACACGCCCGGCTTTATAAGGATGCCCTGAACGCCATGGCTTCGGATCATGAAACGCTCTACTATATCTGCGACCTTTGCGGCTACGTAGCCGAGGGTGGTGTCCCTGACGCCTGTCCTGTCTGCGGGGCCCCACAACAACGATTCTTTGAATTTGATGATACAAGCTGCAGGTAACCATTTTTTCCACCGAAGCCGCGCTGCACTCGAAGGATGCGGTCGCTCCGGCGTCCTGAATCCTTTGAGGGCGGTACCGGCAGGTGTCGCCGGAAGGTTGGCTCCATGAGTCTCGACAGATGGCTCGGGGAGGCCTCCATCACGAACAAGAGCCTTTCCTACAAGCTGAAGATCATATTCGCGCTTTTTTTTCTCGCGCCCACGTTCGGCTTTCTTTTTTTCGCTCTCAAAAACGACATTCTGACGGACAGCGCTACCCCCTGGTACTTTCTGATGATCCTCGTCTTTTCTCTTGCAGGCGTGATGGTCCTCAGAAGAACCTTTGACCGTGTTTCGCACATGTCAAGGAGTCTGGCCGACCGGGCTTCGTCTTTGCCCCTCGAGGTACACCCCCGATTCGGCGCCGATGAGTTGAAAGTCATAGCCGAGTCCTTCAGCGCCGTCGAAGAGCGGCTCTCGGCGACCCATGACATGCTTGAAAACAAGGTATCGGATCTTTCCGTTCTCAAGGAACTGGCTGACCTGTGCTACGTTACCCTGGATCCTGAAGAGGTACTGTACATGACCCTCGAGCGGGCCCTGAAACTGGCGAGGGCCGATATCGGATCGGTTATGCTGATCGACCGGGAAGACAGGGACCACTTTGTCGTCAAGGCATCCATCGGCACGGGTACCCTCATTTCCATCGGAGATCGTATAAAGTTTTCCACGAGTATCGCCAAGTACGCAGTTATGAACAAGTCACCCCTGGTCATCGAGAATATCGAGACGGACAGCCGATTTGGCCGAATCAACCGTTCTCAGTACGGAACCAAGTCCTTTATCTGCATGCCCATCAAGACAATCAGGGACATAATCGGCGTGATCACCGTTTCGCGAAGAATGGATCAAGCGCCTTTCACCACGGAGACGGCCGACATCATATCTCCCCTCATCAGCAACGCCGCCTTCACCTTTGAAAACCTCCGCCTCATGCGGGAGCGGGAGCGAAAGGCCAGGACGGTCCAGGTGCTTGACCGGGTATCCGTTGCCCTCGGATCGAGTCTCAGGGGGAAGGAACTGGTTCAGACCATACTGAATGAGGTGCGCAATGAGATGGGGTTCCAGCGGGCGGCAGTCCTGATACACGACAGCACCCGTACGGATGAACTCCAGCTGTACGATTTTTACGAGCCGGGAGATTCCCCTCTCAAGCATGGAACGCGCTATTCGGCCGATACTTCCTTTTTCGAACAGGTCATACGGCAGGGAATGTCCCTTGTCATCCACAAAACGACGGATCTTCCGCCTTCACCCGAAAAAGATCTTCTTGCCGGGACAATCTCGGGTTCCGCCCTCATCGTCCCCATGAGAAATGATGGAACTGTTATGGGGGTTCTGATTCTATGCGGGCTGAAGAAAGAAGAGGCGGAAGGAATGCGGGACTTCATAAAACAGGTGAGTTCCTCCCTGGCTCTTGCCGTTTTAAAGAACGAGTTGTCCACGACGGTAGCCCGGAAAAGCGGCGAGCTGGCGACACTCAAGCAGATAGGAGGGGTCCTCGCATCGTCGATCTTTGACATAGACAGGGTGCTTTCCTACACCATGGACATGATCAGGAATACCATGGATGCGGAGGCAGGGTCATTACTGCTTGTGGAGAACAACGAGCTCGTTTTCGCCGTTGCTTTCGGTCTGGACACGCAAGCTCTGAAAAGCAGTCCCCTGAAGCTGGGGCAGGGGATCTCGGGTTATGCGGCCGCCCGGGGGGAGACGGTGGTGGTCAATGATGTGAAGGCTTCAAGCTTTTTCCTCGGAGAAATCGATTCGAGGACTCTCTTCAATACACGATCGGTCCTGGCGGTTCCCCTCATATCGCAGGGCAGAGTGATCGGCGTTCTGAAGGTACTCAACAAGATAACCGATGATTTTAATGATGACGACACTCGGCTTCTCCAGTCGATCGCATCCTCGGTAAGCATTGCCCTGGAAAATGCCCGCCTCTACAGGGAAACCCTCTCTCTGGCGGAACACGAACGGGAAGTGAGAAAAATATTCCAGAAATTCGTGCCGAAAGAAGTGGTGGAGAAGATCATTCACGGTACCGAAACCGGCGTTATGGTGCATGATGAGTTTCGCACGCTGACGCTGCTCAATCTCGATATCAGGAATTTTTCAGTCCTGGCGCGGCGAATCGGACCGCAAAAGACCGTATCCCTCCTTAACCGCTTTTTTTCCGTCATGGGTGAAATCGTTTTCGAGAATGACGGGATCGTTGACAAATACCTCGGTGACGGCTTCCTCGCCCTCTTCGGAGCCTTGGTCTCAAGCCCCTCCGACGCGGACAATGCTGTCAGGGCTGCCCTGGAAATGAAAGAAGCCCTCCACGATCTGAACAAGCTGCTTATGGCACAATTTCAGGTATCACTGGCCATAGGCGTCAGTATACACACCGGTGAAGTCGTCGTGGGCAATATCGGTTTCGAGAAGAAAATGGATTACACCGTCATAGGCGATTCCGTCAATACCCTGTTCCGGCTTCAGGAACTGACGAAACAAAATACGCAGGGAATCCTCATGAGTGAAATGACCCGCCGGGCAACCCAGTCCCACTTCAACCTCCGGGAAGCGGGTACGATTACTGTTGCTGAAACCCCCGGGGGAATTGTCATATTCGAGGTCATCTCCGATTCGGTGAAATTCCCGGGCGCCCCCGGGAATGCCGTCGGTCACTGAGCGTTTCCGGTTGTATTCATACCTGTCGTGTCTATGGAGGAAGTCATGGGACGTAATGTAAGAACGATTATAATCAGCCTCGTTGTCTGTGCGGTGCTTCTCTGTTTCCTGACGCCGGCCCGGTCGGATGAAGGACCTCCCGTGTTCACCCTGGAAGAGAGCATTTCCATGGCCCTCGAGAGAAGCCTTCACATACGATCAGCCCGGGAACTCGTCCGGGAATCGGAATCCCTGCGAAAGGAGCGCTTTACTTCCTTTCTGCCTGCCCTGAGCACATCTTACGGCTATCGCAGGCTCGATGAAACGCCGACGATGTCATTCCCCGGCATGGGAGAGCGAACCACGGGGACCCGGGACAACTATGTCTGGTCCCTGGAGTTGACCCAACCCGTCTTTACCGGCGGAGCCCTGTCGGGCAGCTATGATCTTGCGGCCCGGGGTGTTCACATATCGAAACTCCAGGAAACGACAACCATCCAGGATGTCGTTCTCGATGTACGGGAAGCCTATTTCGCGATTCTGACGGCTGAGAGGGTTCGCGAGGTTGCCCTGCAGGCCGTGGAACAGCTCAGGGCGCACCGTGACACGGCCCAGAGCTTTTACGACGTGGGCGTCATCCCGAGAAATGACCTTCTCCACGCCGAGGTTGAGCTTGCCGACGGCATACAGAACCTCATGGTTGCCGAAAATTCCCTGGAACTGGCGAAGGCCCGCTTCAACACAGTACTCCGCCGTGATATCGGCGCTCCCGTGGCTGTAGAGGATATTCTGACCTACCGCCCCTTTGAAGGAAACCTCGAGGCCTGCCTGGCGGAAGCCATGGCCGGAAGGTCGGAGCTTGAGATCTATGAACTCCAGGTTCAACAGTCGGAACGGGCCGTCAACGTTACAAAAAGCGGGTTCTACCCATCCGTGGCTTTCACGGCCAACTACTCCCGCTACGGTGACACACCGGGCGTGAGCGGCAACAGCTACACCGACAAGGACGACTGGTACCTTCTGGCGGTGGCGAAGTGGAATTTCTGGGAGTGGGGGAAAACCAGGTACGCTGTCGATGCTTCACGACGTCGAGTCGATCAGGCTCGCAATGCCCGTGACAACCTGAGCGAACTGATAGCCCTGGAAGTAAAGAACGCCTACCTCAGCCTGCGGGAAGCGGAGCATCGCATCGCGGTGACAGAGGCGGCTGTCCTGCAGGCCGAAGAAAATTATCGTCTCAACGTGGAGCGTTACCGGGAGCAGGTGGGTACCACGACGGAAGTGATCGATGCCCAGACGCTGCTCACCCGTGCCCGATCAAGCTATTTCAATGCCCTCAGCGCCTATCATCTTGCCCTCGGAGAACTGGAACGGGCCATGGGAACAATTTACGAGGTACCGGGGAATGGCGGGTGATAACCATAAAGAAGAACATAATAAAAATGCTTCCATCTTCCTGAAATTTCTTGTTTTCTGCTTTTTTCTCTTCACGGTTCTTGTGACCGCCGCCGGATGCGGCAACGATACCGACACAGGGCGTGTTCAGCCACCGCCACCGGGCGAGAAGCTGCGAGTCAGCGTTGAGGTGGTGTCCGTCCGGACCGGTGAGATCTATGCTCCCATCCATGCCACGGGAACGGTGGTGCCTGTCCGGGAATCCAGGGTGGGGGCCAGGGTGTCGGGACGGATACTGGCCGCCTTCGTCGACGAGGGTGACGACGTCGTCCGGGGGCAGGCTCTGGCAGAACTCGAACAGGAGGACTACCGCCTGGCCCGGAACAGCGCGGCGGCACAGCTCGCGGCGGGCAGGGCGTCCCTCGATGAGGCACGTCTGAACCTTGTCCATGCGGCCCGCGAGAAAGAACGTATGGAACATCTCTATGAGCGGCACGTCATATCACGACAGAACTATGATACCGTAATCACAGCCCACGCCATGGCCCTGGCCCGGGTGGAAGCCCTGGCGGCCCAGGCGAAAGCCGCCGAGGCGGCCCTTGAGATAGCGGAGCGGAATCTGGCTGACGCGGCGATCCCGGCTCCTTTTTCGGGGTATGTGGCGAGAAAAATGACAAACCAGGGAGAAATTGTTGCTCCCGGAACACCACTGTTCCTGATTTTCGACATCAGCAGGGTACGAACGGAGGTTAAAATCCCTGAAGCAGATCTTGGCAGAATTTCGGTAGGTACTCCCGTGGTTATCGAACTTAACGGTATCCCGGGCAGACTATTCCAGGGCGCCATCTCGGAAATCAATGCCACCATAGATCCTGTGAGCAGGAACTTCACCGTGAAAATCGACATCCCCAACGATGAGCGTCACATCCGGGCCGGCATGTTCGCCCGGGTAACCATAAAAACGGACGCTGTGGCCGATGTCATTATCGTTCCCGAGCGAGCCCTGGTGACGGATGGCGAGGGGAAGACGGCCCTGTTCGTTCTTGACGGGGACAGGGCGCGCTTCAGGCGGGTCCGGACGGGAATGAGGGCGGGCGGACTCGTTGCCATAGACGAGGGGTTGGTTCCGGGGGAGCCTGTTCTCGTGTCGGGGAACTTCGGACTTGCCGATGACGAGCAGGTTGCCGCCCGTGATGCAGAATACTGAGGCTCACAGGCAGAAGACTTTTAGGCCATGACACTACCTGAACTGTCGGTCAAGCGGAAGATCACCGTTCTCATGATCATCCTGATCATAGCCTTTTTCGGTTTCCTGGCCCTTTCCAATCTCGGCCTGGACATGATGCCCGAACTGGAATACCCCGCCGTGTCTGTCATCACCTCATACGAAGGGGTCTCTTCTGAAGACATCGAAAATCTCATAACAAAGCCCATTGAAGAAGTTGTCGGTTCCGTCCAGAACGTGAAAAGCGTCAGGTCCGTTTCACAGGAGGGGCTTTCGGCGGTGATAGTCGAGTTCGAGTGGGGTGTTACCCTGGACTTCGCCGCCCAGGACGTGCGGGAAAAACTTGCCTGGCTCACGGATTATCTTCCCGAGGAAGCCGACACGCCGATGGTTTTGAAATTCAGTGCCAGCGATTATCCCATTCTGTATTACGGTGTCACCGGCATGGAAGATACCCGGGTACTCCGGACCTTTCTCGAAGACGTGGTAAAGCCTCGCCTGGACAGGATCGAAGGGGTCGCATCAGTGTACATCATGGGCGGCCTTGAGCGGGAAATCAATATTTACATTGATCGTGACAAGCTCCGGGCCTTCAATCTCACTATCGAGGCGGTTGTCGCCCGGCTTGCCCGTGAAAACGTGAACATCTCGGGCGGACGCATCATCCGGAAGAACAGGGAATACCTGGTGCGAACCATGGGTGAGTACCGTGACATGCGCTCCATACGCGACACCATCGTGGTCATGCACGACGACACGCCCGTGTACGTCCGGGACCTTGCCGAGGTTCGCGATACCTACAAGGAGATCAGGAACCGTGCGCGCACGAATCACCGGCCTTCGGTCATTGTCATGATCATGAAGCAGGCCGGGAAAAACACGGTCACCGTTTCCCGGGAGATCAAGGCCACGATAGAAGAAATGCGACCTCGCATGCCTGAAGATCTGATGTTTTATCCCGTCATGGATCAGGCCCGCATCATTACGCAGGTGACCAGGAACACCGGCATGAACGCCTTCACCGGGGCCGTCATAGCAGTGATCATGGTTTTCCTCTTTCTCTGGAACTGGCGCTCCACCATAACGATTGCCCTCGCCGTTCCCCTGTCGGGCATCACCACAGCCATCGGTCTTTATGCCTTCGACTATACGCTGAACATCATGACCCTGGGCGGTATGGCACTGGGGGTGGGCATGCTCGTCGACAATGCCGTCGTGGTGATTGAAAGTATTTTCAGGCACCGGGAAGAGGGGAAACCGCCCGACGAAGCGGCGGCCCGTGGAGCCGAGGAAGTGGGAATGGCGATAACGACCTCGACGCTCACCACCATATCGGTCTTTCTCCCCATGGTGCTGGCATCGGGTATGGCCGGGCGACTGTCGCGCCCCCTCGCTGTGACGGTTGCCATGGCGCTTATGGCGTCGCTTTTCGTGGCCCTTACCATAGTTCCCATGGTTTCATCGGTCTTTGCTTCAGGAAAAGAGAACGGGCCGGGGAGGACGGAGGCACGGGCGGGGCTTGTCTTCGACCGGATCAGGGAATGGTACCGGTGGGCCCTCCGATGGTGCCTGCAGCGCCGGGTCCTGGTGACGGCCACTGCCGTCATCGTGTTCATTGCAAGCCTCGGATCGGTGTCGCTCCTGGGCCGGGAGTTCATGCCATCCGGCGACATCCCGATTATTTCCCTTCGGGTGAACCTGCCCATGGGAACCACGCTGGACGAAACGGACCGCATCATCAGGTCTCTTGAGACAATCATCCTGGAGCAGCCCGAGACACTCTATTGCGCCTCCTTCGTGGGGCTTTCCCAGGAAGGCAAGATCGAGGCCTCCTGGGGGGCAGGTCCGACGGGCGTTAACGAGGGCACCGTGTATGTGCGCCTGCTGGACAAGGAGCTGCGGGTGAGGTCCACTCAGGAGATTACCGACAGCCTGCGCGGGCGACTTCCGGTCATCGAGGGAGCAACCTTTGATTTCTTTGACATTCAACAGCTATTCACGGGAGGAGCAGGCGGGATGGCTCCCGTGGAAATAAAGATCTTCGGAAGCGACCTCGAGGTTCTTCAGGCCGTCGGTGATGACGTGATGGCCAGGGTGTCGTCTGTTGAAGGCCTTCGGGATATCGACACCACCCTGAAAATAGGAAGGCCCGAACTGCTTGTCCACATCGACCGCGAACGGGCGTCACAGGCGGGACTCACAGTCTCGCAAGTGGCCCAGACCACGCGGGCCGCCCTCATGGGCGTCGTTTCCACCCGATACCGCGAGGCCGGCGATGAGTACGACGTCCGCGTGCGCTACCGCGAACAAGATCGAAAGACAGTGGAGCATCTGGACAACGTGACCATCATGTCTCCCAGGGGAGACCACATACCTCTCTACCAGGTCGCTTCCGTCGAAGACGGGCTGGGACCCCTGACCATCACCCGGGAAGACCGGGAGCGGAAAGTGACCATACAGGCCAATACCTTTCAGCGTGACATCGGAAGCATTATGGACGACATCTCTGAAAAGACCGCCGATCTGGCTCTTCCGCCGGGCTATTTCATAGAATACGGCGGCTCGTACAAGGACATGCGGGAAGCCTTCACGTCTCTCTTCCAGGCCTTTCTGATCGCCCTCCTGCTGATCTACATGATCATGGCGGCCCAGTTCGAGTCTCTCCGACATCCCTTTGTGATCATGCTTACCGTCCCCCTGTCGTTCATCGGTGTCGTCCTGGGCCTCCTTCTGTTCGGCATGTCCCTGTCCGTTCCGGCCTTCATGGGCCTCCTCATTCTTGCGGGGGTGGTGGTGAACAACGGCATCGTCATGGTGGATTACATCAATCGTCTCAGGCGTCGGGGGATGGACGCCTTTGAGGCAGTCGTCCAGGGTGCCTCGGTCAGGCTCAGGCCCGTCATGATAACGACCTTCACGACGGTTTTCGGCATGCTTCCCATGGCTCTCAGCCGGACCCAGGGCTCGGAGCTCCGGTCTCCCATGGCCGTCACCGTGGCCTTCGGACTCCTTCTCTCCATGCTGCTCACCCTGTTCGTCATCCCGGTGGTGTACGCCACGGTTGACCGGATCAGGACGAAGGAGGGCGGACCATGACCGTACAGGTGCGCAACCTGGTCTTCGAGGGCGGCGGCGTCAAGGGTATTGCATACGTGGGTGCCATGGGCGTCCTGATGGGACGGGGTATGCTCGACGCCATTCTCCGGGTGGGAGGTTCAAGTGCCGGCGCGATAAATGCCCTGGTATACGCCTTGGGATACACCCTCGAAGAACAGAGAGACATCCTCAAATCAACGGACTTCAAAAACTTCATGGACGATTCCTTCGGGGTTATTCGCGATGTCCGCCGACTTGCCCGGGAATTCGGGTGGTACAGAGGGGATTTCTTTTCCACCTGGATCGGCTCGATCATTGCCGACCGGCTGGGAAACGCCCGGGCGACCTTTGATGACCTGGCGAAACAGGGTGGTCCCGATCTTTACGTGACAGGAACCAATCTTAGCACGGGCTATGCCGAAGTATTCTCCCGGGAACGACAGGGTGACATGCCCCTGGCGACCGCCCTGCGGATCAGCATGTCCATCCCCCTCTTTTTCGCCGCCGTCCGCCGGGGAGAACGCAACGATGTCTATGTGGACGGCGGCATGGTACTCAATTATCCCGTAAAACTATTTGACCGCCAACGGTACATCGATATGGAGGATGAGGGGGCGGCGGCCAGGCAGACGTCCTACTACGCCCGGGAGAACGAACGCTTTCTCGCCCTCCGGCCCGGTCGCAGTCCCTATGTGTATAATCGGCAGACCCTGGGCATGCGTCTGGACACGAGGGAGGAAATCGCCCTTTACCGCTACGACGAGCTTCCGTCCGGTCGGGCCATCAAGAAATTCTCGGACTTTGCCGGGGCACTCGTAAAGACGGTCCTCCGGGTGCAGGAGAACCAGCACCTTCACAGTGATGAAAGCAAGAAAATAGGTCTTATATAGTCAATTGGAAGGTCAAGGCCGCTGTCTAGGCCTTCCCCTTCACCACGCCCCGCCCCGGTCAATCATCGGAGGCGGGTTTGTCACTATTGAAGAAAGATAATACAAAGCCCCCGGAGAATCCACCCACCTGACAGCAATTTTTATCCTCTGCAATATCCGCCACTTCTAAACAATCACAAGCCCAACTTAAACGAACCTGTCAAAATCCCTACAATATAGACAAAGGATCAGCGTTTATCTTTATCAAAAACATACCGTTGAAAGGGGGTTTTATTGTCTAGAAACGGTTTTCTTTACCTGGGGCATATATTTACCTGCCTGAAACGGATCGGCGTTTCTAGGGCGCTAATTCGGTTGTTTCTGATTGGGCATTTTTCACAATCATGTATTTGCTATAAATATAAAAACCCATTCTTTTTATAAATTCTGTATTTCATTATTATCAATGATTCTTTGAGGTTATAAAATTAGACCTAAATAATTCGTCAGAAAATGACTTTTTTCTAGACTTTTGTTCGTTAATAATATATATTAAATAATAATAACGAACCGGAGGAATGAAGATGCGGAAATTGACAATGAGGCAAGCAAGAAAACGGGCCGGAATGACCCAACAGGAGCTTGCTGAAAAGACAGGGTTCCAGCAGTCGAATTTATCTATGCTTGAACAAGGCAAAACCCGTCTGCTCGATTTACTTCCGCTGATGAAGATTGAACAGGTCCTTGATGCGGTGGGCGAAATCGAATGGGAAGCCGCCCCCCCCGATCTTGCCAATGTCACGTTGCAGGCTGTCCAGAATCTTTTTGATGCGCGTTATCCCATTGATGCGGCTCTGGTCCATGTCGCTCGACTGTATCGGCAAGGGGCTTTTGTTCAGCTTCTGGTCCTTGCCGGGTATGACCGACCCAGCATCGAAAAGATTGCTCAGCAAGTTGACGAGGCAACGCAAGGTTTTACAGAGAAAGAGAAGGATAAAATCATCGCTATATTGGAAAGGCGGTGGACTAAAACGAAGGAGGAATCCGAGTGAAACTGAAACACCTAAACTGTAACGCCGTTGCGCCGTGGACAGTCAAGAACGGGAAGTTGACAGCTCCGGTCTTGCTAGCGGTTCCCGGTATTCATGCAGGGAGCAATGGGCCTGTATTGTGGCCCATCGGAGTTTTGGAACGTCATGCAAAGGACTTCAGCAATATCCCGGTTACAATGCGACATCCAGAAAATTCGGAAGGGCATTTCGTATCTATCAACTACAGCGCTCAGGTTCAACAGAAGTTCAGCCGAGGCGTTCTGGTGGGTACGAAGTACGACCAACGGCGGAAGGGGGTTATTGGGACAATCGAAATCCCCATCAACACGGCGGACTTATCGCTATGCCAACGGGCCCGCAATGTCAGTCTTGGGGTTTTTACCGAGGATATTCTTGTCTCAGGTTGGCTGGAGGACACTTACTTTTCGGCCATCGTGACAGAAATCGTTCAGGCCGACCATCTGGCACTTCTGCCCGATCAAGACCCGGCTTGCGTCGGGACAGGAATCGGGAACTATCAAAAGGAAGGAGCAGGAATGGAAAAACATTTGTACCCCCTGGGCGTTCGAGTCGCAGAGGAAGAAGAGGAAAAGAAAGCACCTTGTCAGGCGGCACTTCGGGAAGAAGCCGATCGCCGCAATCTGCTGTTACCAACCGGCATGGGCGGGAAAGACCAAGAACCCCAACGACCGAGCAATGACAATCCAAACGTTTTGATGCCAACCGGCTTGAATTGAAGGAGGTAGGAAGATGGCAGGACGAAGACGATACAGAATAGGCATAAACCCCGAATATGACAGAAGATTTGACCGACTGGCACAGTCCAGTTTTATCCTCAATCCCGGTGGGGCATCATCCACGGCGTGGAACTTCGGGCACTTACACAGCATGACCACGCGCCGGGGCTTGGAACAATTGCTGTCAGAGTACCGGGGCGATGCTGATGGAACGTTCAAAACGGACAGGCTTGGAACAGCCACGCCAAGCCATCAGCTGAAAAAAAAGATGCAAATTGATGAACTCAACGAAAGATTTGAGCATCTCAATCAACACCGAATTAACCGGGGTATGCGCCCGCTGACGACGATGAATGATGAAATGTACAGTGAATTGATGAAGCTGGAAGCAGAACAGGATATTCTCAAAGACGAGGTCAAAAAGCTGGAAGAATTACTCGCCCAAAAAATCGAAGCCGAAAGCAGGACCGATGACAAAGCGGTCCTTCAATACGGTCCTCGTGGGGATTCATATTCCGGAAGGCTGGACAAAGTAATCACCGAATTAGATGGGCAGATGGTCAGCCCCGATCCTTCAGGCGTTCTCCGAATTCGTGACGAGCGAAGCCCATATCATGGGATGGATGTCATCGACTACCGGGAACAAGTAATTCCAACCTTTCATGCGCAACAGAAAAAGAAACGAGCGGAACGACTTGCACGGGCGCAACAAGCCGCACGAGAACGAGGTCTGCCCGTCCCTATGAAGCCTCCCATTACTGGCGGGGTGATCCGGAAAGAGGATCTTCCGGGCTGGCCCGCCGACGTGGAAAAATTCAACTGGGCAAAGGTACAGTAAATGAATCGGCAGGGTTTTCAACCGGCGGGGTTATGGTGGGGTTTTGTCAATTTTCTCCCCTGCCGCCTCCTTCCTACGCCGGGGAATTTTTCCCTGCCGCTACTGGACGTGCGGTCCGGGTTTTGTATTTGGTGGGGGGATGATCCATCCCACGCCTGTCGTCTCCTTTTGCCGGACCGCACGTCCCTTTTCCTTCTCCTTTTCAAGGAGTTGAGAGGGGGTTTATGGGTCTAGAATCGATTTACTCAATGGAGTCCATATAAAGACATGCCTTGGCATTAAAACGGCGCATAGCTTGAAAAACATAGTTTTATTGCCGGGGGCTGGGCTTGCAACCGAAAAGTTGGTTTCCCCAACCGACCTGCCCCAGGCATTCTTTCGACAGGGGAACGCTAGGAAAATTTGGCGTATAAATATAGTGAAATTATGATGTTAATCAGTTTCCATATTGGTAAAGACATGCTGGGGGCTAGGGTAGCTCCCGAAAGACAGGTCACGACCTCGCACTTGTCCAGCCCCCGGCCATTATTTACTTGCGAGGTCGATCAAGGAAAGCGAGGTCAATGGACATGGAACAGTCAAGAAGCTCCCCATTTCGGGGCAAGGTAGCACTTGAGGCCAAGAAGCAAAAAGAGCAACGGCGACAACAGCAAAAAGAATTGTTCGCGGAGAAATATGACAAGACAACTATCTTCGAGTTTCCAAAGGCCGAGGTGAATATGAACAGACATTTTTTCTTTCCAAAGATATTCGGTCCCGGTCTATTTGGGGACCAATGGAGCAAAGCGTCAATCGCCGTTTATCCGGTCATGTGTTCACAGGCAAATTTCGAGCATAACGATTGGTTCCAAATATCACAAGAGAACATCGGGAAGATGGCCGGGATCGGAGGGGGCACTGTTCAAAAGGGGATTAAAGAACTTGTCGACGGTGAGTATAAACTAAAAACAACAGACGAGAACGGGAAAGGTACAGCGGTTCCCCTATTGGAAGTGAAGATGACATCAGAAGGCACCCGCCATTTCTACCTCTATCGGGCCGGATTTATCCGCAGGAATATGATCCCCCATTGGAAAGGTGATTACTTTTTATTTTTTGCTTGCCTTATCGACAGTGGGATATGGGCGAAACTGAAACCCCGGGCGAAGGCGCTATATCTGGCAATGCGGAGCGTGGCTGTTCAGGACTACGAACTTTACCGTGACGTAGAAACCGACAACGGGTTTGAGTGGATGACTTCCCATGACGAGTATATCCGTACCCGTAAATGGGACGTTGTGACAATACCCCTTGCGGAATTGGGACGACACGCAGGGGTCAACGTAACAAATATCAAAGCTCCAATGAAGCAATTGGAGAAATACCGGCTCGTGGAAAGAATTGACAAATGGTTCAAGGTCTATCTGAAACCGAGGATAAGATGATAGGGGAAAACCCATATATGGGAAATCCCCATTTTTGTTATCCTTATCTTTGGTCTCCTTAATAGCCGTTTAGTTTTCGAAGGGTAATCCCTTTAGTTTTCGAACGAATATTCGTCTATTAAAAATCAAGGATTGCCCTATTAAAAATCAAGGATCGTTCTATTAAAAATCAAGGATCGTTCTATTAAAAATCAAGGATTGCCCTATTAAAAACCAAGGATATATATAAGAGTATTAAGATGGAGAATAAAATATTTTAAGATATTCTAAGCGTCCATCATAAATGATGGACGTATAGAAGAAGATAGCAGATAGATGGAAAATTATTAATTTTTAATAAATGGAGAATTTTTCCCATTAATCAAGGCCGGAAGGTCGGACCATAAAGGAGGAATTGGCAATGGCCCAAGCATGTCGAGTCTGTAATCATGACAAGAGAATAGAGCTGGACAGGAAAATCCTGCAAGGAAAGAGCATCGCCAGTATATCACGTGAGTATGGTGTGTCGGAGGATGCCCTGTACCGTCACCGGGACAATCACATTACCCGCCAGCTGGCAACTGCTATGGCGCAGAAGGAGCTTCACCGGTCAATGGACCTGTTAGGAGAGATTGATGAACTTCTACGCCGTACCAAGCGGATCATGAACAAGGCCGAGGAAAAGGATAATCCGAGGCTTGAATTAAAGGCGATAGCCGAAGCACGGGGCAGTTACGAATTGTTGAGTAAAATTGCCCTTACCCTGCACCAGATCAAAATCATGGAATTGGAGCAGGAGCAAAAGCAGATCGAGCAGGACAATACTTCTGACCTTTCCATGCTCAATGATCGAGAACTTGCTATGTTTGAAAGACTGGTCAGTAAGATTCATAAAGCTGATCCGTCCATTGAAGTTCTACGGGAGCGGAAAGCCGTTCCTTTTATCTCCCCCGGTGTAACTGATCCGGCTATTGATTCAGAAGAACCGAGCCCGGTTGATGAGGATGAACCGTCCAATCTATTGCGAGTTCAGCCGCTCAAGGCTAGACTCATCCCGGGTTAAACGCTGTTTTCCGCTTCTATACGACGTTTTAATGCCAAGGCATGTCTTTATATGGACTCCATTGAGTAAATCGATTCTAGACCCATAAACCCCTTCTCAACTCCTTGTTTTGAGCCTTTGTAGACCCTTCCTGTCCCGTGATGCAGGACTGTGGCTCATTAGGGAATCATATATTAATTTTTATTTTTAAGAATCCATTAAAAAAGCTTGATTTTTTCATTCAAGTATTATATATTACTAATGAAAGGAGGTGATAAAGTGAAGAAGGCCTACGGATATTTAAGAGTTAGCGGATCGGGACAAGTCAAGGGTGATGGCTTCCCACGACAAGAAAAGGCAATCAGGGACTACGCAAAGAAGTGCAAGATTGAAGTTGTCGCCGTTTTCAAGGATGATGTGTCAGGGACCAAGGGAGAGGAAGACCGTCCAGCATTTCAGGAGATGGTTTCAGAAATTCTGAAAGATGGAGTACGGACGATTATTGTTGAAGGGCTTGACCGCCTTGCCAGGGAATACCACGTCCAAGAAACGTTACTTATCTATCTGGCCAGCAAGGACATTGAATTACTATCAGCCAGAACAGAGGAAAATGTTACGGAAGCGATCATGGCCGATCCTATGCGAAAAGCCCTTGTCCAGATTCAAGGCATCTTTGCCGAACTGGAAAAGAATCTACTCGTCAAAAAGCTCATTGCTAGCCGGGAAAGAATCCGGGCCACAGGGGTAAAGTGCGGAGGCCGGAAGGGATACCGGGAGACGGAAGAAGGAAAAGCGGTACTTCGGAAGATCAGAGCATTGCGGCGTAAGACAAAGGATGGCAGACGCAGAACATGGCAACAGATAGCCGATATTCTGAACGCTGAAGGCGTAAAAACAATGGATGGTCAACCATGGACGCTATATAGATGTGAACAAATCACCCGTACAAGCAAGGCGAAGCCAAAAAAGTAGTCCCGGCGAGGCTGGCACCCATACCGGGACTGATGCAAATCCTTCAACCAAGGGAAGGAGTTTACGGCATGAGTACATCACGACCCATAACGAAAGTCAAGGTTAAGCTGATCGGCGAAGACGGGAATGCCTATTACATTCTCGGCAAGGTGTCCAAGGCATTGCGGGACGCTGGCTACGATGAGGCGTTCATTGATGATTATATTGCACAGGCCACGAGCGGAGATTATGATACACTTCTTAGGACGACGCTGATATTCGTCGATGTAGAGTAACGCTGAAAGGGGTTTTACGGGCCTAGAATCGATTTTCTTTTGTCAGTTAGGGTAAAGTATAGGGAGGAAACGGCCAATGAAGAAGAAAGCCGCAGGATACGTCAGGGTCAGTTCCGCAGAACAGGTTGGCGGGGAGTCCTTGTCAACTCAACGACAGTCCATTAAGGACTACGTTAAAGCCCAGGGATGGCAACTGACAGAGATATACGCCGATGAAGGAATCTCCGGGGGAACGGTCAAGGATCGCCACGCTCTTCTGCAATGTCTGTATGATGGCCAGAAAGGCAAGTTTGAGGTTCTGGTGATTCATAGGCTGTCCCGGTTCGGTAGAAATGCCCGTGAACTACTGAATAACCACGATGAACTTTCCAAGGCTGGCGTTGATCTTCGCTCCATATCCGAGGGAATCGACTTCGGAAGCAAATACGGCAAGGCAATGCTGGGGATGTTCGCCGTTATGAGTGAGCTGGAACGGGAAATCATCAGGGAACAGATGCTTGAAAACCGGATTGCACGGGCGAAGAAGGGCATCCCCACTTCCGGGCAACTCCCCTTCGGGCGAAAATTCAACAGGGAAACCGGGGAATGGTCGCTTGACGAGGAAAAAGCCCGTCTGGTTCGATGGGCGGCAGACCGGTATTTACAGGGAGAATCACTGCGGGATTTGTCCCACACCCTTCGGACCCAGTACGGTCAACCATTAGGCTATTCCTATTTGACCACAATGTTGACCAACCGATGCGGAGATACATGGACCATCACTTTCAAGGATCAAGACCCGATCACCTACACCATACCCCGAATCCTTGACGATGCTACCATCCAGAAGATCAGGGAACGTCTGGACCATAATAAAATTGAGTCCCGGCAGGATGTCCGGAAGTACGTCTTGACGGGCTTCATCAGGTGCGAAGCCTGTGGAAGATCCTTGTCAGGCCAGACACAGGTGAGCAAGAACGGGAGGGAATTCAAGTATTATACCCATCCATCGGGGAAATACGAAAAACGCAAGGCCTTCAATAGCGTTCCTTTGAAGCCGGTTGAAAACGCTGTCTTTCGGACAATCTTTGAGAACATTGCGGACGTTCCTTCATTTGAACGGGCCATAGCTGATTCTTTACCGGATGAAAATCATATCCGTTTACTGGAAAAAAACATCAAGACCGGAGAAAAGGAGCTGAAGCGGATTCACCGGGAACTTGATAAACTGGTTGATCTGGCCCTTGCCGGAACTCTTGCAAAGGAAACGATCCGGGCCAAGGAGCAGGCCTTACTACAAGCAAAAACCAAGGTCGCTGAAGAATTGGACGGGAACCGGGATCAACTCCGTTCCCTTCCGGACATCGAACAGGTGAAACGAGAAGCCGAAACGATCAGACGGCAGTTGCTTGAGGATTACAGCGGTCCTGAACGACTGGCAGAGATGACCTTCGAGGACAAAAAACGCCTTCTTCACTGGTTATTTGACGGCGTGGACGAAAAAGGGACGCCATACGGAATTTATGTCATGAAGAGGGGTAAAGCTCGAGATTCGGCGATTGATTATTTCCTGTACGGAAAGATCATCGGTCTGCGGACCCTGAAGGGCGACGATATCGACTATCGGGACAACGATGACGACGAGGGAGGGAACCGGGACGGCGAGAATACGCCCAAGGTTAAGGGCAGTTACCGGGGAAGTACGGTATATAAGACTGATAGATTTACAAGACTGGCAACGGACGCTGTATATCGACACACTCGATGTGGGAACCACGGATTTTGATATCCCGGACGAGAAGAAGGAGGCCCTGATCCAATCAGGCGCAACCTGCGCGCAGAGGTATTTCAGCTGGTTCGACGATCCTTCGGAACTGCCGGTGAACCGTTTGTGACCGGCGGGCGCACCGGGAACAGTTCGTTACAGCCGCTGCTGTCGATGGTTTCCTGAAAAATCGGGAAACGCCCGATGTATGACTATGAAGAACCTGATCCTGCTCGCGGGAACGATGGTGATTGCCATGACTGTCCTTTCTTTTCTCGGCGGATGCCGCCTTCAGCGTTCCATGCTCTATTATCCCGAGCGGATGAGCATGGAGGATGTAGAATATTTTTCCTCTATGGAGGGCCTGGAGCCCTGGCCTCCGGGCGGGAAGGACTACCTCGGCCTGACACATGTGAAAGAAGAGGCCTCTTCCCGGGGAACGGTGGTTGTCTTTCACGGAAACGCGGGCGCTGCCGTCCACCGGTCCCGCTACGCGGCCTCTCTGGCCCCTCGGGGGTTTCGGGTTGTCATTGCCGAATACCCCGGCTACGGTGCCCGAGGGGGTGAGAAAAGCGAAGCGAGTTTTGTGGCCGACGCGCGCTCTCTGGTGACCAGGGCGGTCCGTGAGTTCGGAGGTTCCCTGTATCTCTGGGGTGAATCGCTGGGATGCGGTGTCGCCGCGGCCCTTGCTCCGGACCCCGATCTTGCCGTGGCCGGCGTTGTTCTGATCACTCCCTGGGACAAGCTTTACAACTTGGCCAAGGCCCTCTTTCCCCTGCTGCCGGTTCGGCTCTTCATGGGGGACCATTACGACAACGCGGAAAACCTGTCCGGGTACAGGGGGCCCGTGGCGGTACTCATGGCCGGGCATGATGAAATAATACCGGTGAAACTGACACGGAGTCTCTATGACGGTCTGGCGGAGCCGAAACGGCTCTGGATATTCGACGGCGCCGGTCACAACAGCTGGCCCGGCGATCCCGGTCGTGCCTGGTGGGATGAAGTCACGTCATGGCTGGAGGAGAATGCCGGCGCGCCATAGCCGGGAAACCGGCGGACCCGGGCGGTGCCGCCGGGCCCCGTCTCATTGATGACAGTCACTTCGAAAAGGCGTTACAGGGTTTTCACTCCTCGGAAGAGCCCTGTATCAGCCGCATGTCTCCGGAGAACGTGAACAGCGATTCTCATGGTGTTCCACCCGTCTCAGTCGCCCCGTGTCTGAAGCTTGTCTTTTTCGGTAAGCGAGGAGATATCCAGACCCGGCATGGCGTCGCCGAGAGATCGTGATACCTGGACGAGGACTTCAGGGTCTCTGTAGTGGGTTACGGCCTGAACGATGGCGCTTGCCCGCCGTGCAGGTTCCTTCGACTTGAAGATGCCCGATCCCACGAAGACTCCGTCGGAACCGAGCTGCATCATGAGTGCCGCGTCGGCAGGGGAGGCGATGCCGCCGGCGGAGAAATTCAACACGGGCAGCTTCCGGTCCCGGGCGACCATTCTCACCAGCTCGTAGGGCGCCCCCAGGTTTCTTGCCGCCGTCATGAGTTCTTCTTCGGGAAGTCCCGAAAGGCGCGCTATTTCATCGTTAATCGCGCGCATGTGCCGAACGGCCTCGACCACGTTGCCCGTTCCGGCTTCCCCCTTGGTGCGCAGCATGGCCGCTCCTTCACCGAGCCTCCTGAGCGCCTCGCCGAGGTTGACGGCGCCGCAGACGAAGGGAACCTTGAAGTTCCACTTGTTGATGTGATAGTGCTCATCGGCGGGCGTGAGAACCTCGCTCTCGTCGATGAAGGCGATTCCCATTGATTCGAGAATCTGGGCCTCAACGAAGTGGCCGATCCGAACCTTCGCCATGACGGGAATAGAGACGCACTCCATGATCTTTTCTATGATTTCCGGGTCAGTCATGCGGGCAACGCCGCCCTGGGCCCTGATGTCGGCAGGTACTCTCTCGAGGGCCATAACCGAAACAGCCCCGGCATCCTCGGCCATCTTCGCCTGCTCGGGGTTGGTCACATCCATGATGACTCCGCCCTTCAGCATTTCCGCAAGCCCTGTCTTCAAAGGCAGAGTTCCAGACTTTTCCATGTAATCCCCCTCGTGGTGTGTAATGCTTGATCTCGTGTATATAATACCGCCCGCCGATATTTTCAAGAATTTTGTTGACCTCCGGGGAAAGGGGGCTCAGGGTCTGATCTCCGGAGGGCTTCCGGGGCCTGCGAAAACCGGAAAATCCTGTCCACATTGTGACGGAACCAAAGGCCTCCACGAAAACGATGACGGCAACAAAAAACGGAAGAAAAATGCCGTATCCTGAGGACGATCTCCGGATCGAAAAAGGAAAACGCAACAATAATATGTCTGTAGAACATGTGGCCTTGTTTCACGCTGCGCCTTTGTGGTATGTGTATGATCGTGTGAAAAAACGTGCGCGCCGTGCCTGTGCAACGTTTTCGACTTTCTACGAGTTCATCGAGGGTGGAGGCCTGCGCGCGGAGCTTCCGGTATCATGATCCGGGGACCGTCATACCGTGCCTTGCATCGCGCAAACAAGCTTGCGGAACGGGTCGCAGAGGCTGTTGACCTGCTGACCTCCTGTACTGTCTGCCCCCGGATGTGTTCCGTCAATCGCCGGGCCGGGGAACAGGGTTTCTGCCGGACCGGGAGGAGGGCGTCCGTGGCGAGCCGGGGAGCCCACTTCGGCGAGGAGTCGCCACTGGTCGGCCGCCTCGGGTCGGGCACGATCTTTTTCAGTTCCTGCAACCTGCTGTGCTCATTCTGCCAGAATGATGACATCAGTCACGGCGGCGCGGGGGGAGAGGTCGGGCCGGAAACCCTGGCGGATATGATGCTGTCCCTTGCCGGCCAGGGCTGTCACAACATCAATCTCGTCACACCCACGCACGTGGTTCCCCAGATACTCGAGGGACTTCTCCTGGCGGCATCCCGGGGCCTGGAAATCCCTCTCGTCTATAACTGTGGTGGCTACGAGAGCCTGGAAACGCTGAAAATCCTCGACGGTGTCGTCGATGTCTACATGCCGGACTTCAAATTCTGGGACAACGACTGGGCCCGCTATGCCTGTGGTGTTTCCGATTACCGGGAACATGCCTGCCGGGCACTGAAGGAGATGCATCGCCAGGTTGGAGACCTGGTTCTCGCCGAAGACGGAACAGCCCTGCGGGGCCTGCTGGTGCGGCACCTCGTCATGCCGGGCGACGTGGCAGGCACCGAAAAAGTCATGGAGTTCATTGCCCGTGAAATTTCCCGGGAAACCTATGTCAACATCATGGATCAGTACCGGCCCTGCCACGATGCCCTGGGAGACCCCGTGCTGGGGCGGAGAATAACGGGTGCTGAATACGCCCGGGCATCGGCTGCGGCTGAAGCCGCCGGTCTGCGGCGTCTTGACGGCCGTCGGCGCCTGCGGCCTGTATAGACATATCGTGGTACGCCAGGGTGCAATCATTGCATAGCTTGAACTTCGGGAAGAGTGGCGTGTATGGTGATGTCACATGATCGGCATGAAGAAAGGGGATGCCCCGGGCTGCGGCATTACGTGATTCCATGAACAGGGTATTCGACGCGATCGAAGACATTATTTCACCGGTCTACGAAGTGGGTGGATCACTGCGGGACGAGTTGCTGGGAATTGAACCCCTGGACTATGACTTCGCGACGCCCCACCGGCCCGAGTATATCGAGGAACAGGTCAGGAAAGCGGGGAAACGCCCTTTCCTGACGGGAAAACGCTTCGGAACCATCGGCCTGCGCCTTGGAGGTCGCCTGGTGGAGATTACGACCTTTCGAACCGAGCGTTACCGTGAGGGGAGCCGGAGTCCCGATGTGTCCTTCGTGGACGGTATTACCGATGACCTTGCGCGGCGGGATTTCACCATAAACGCGATGGCCCGGAGAGGCGACAGGGTCATCGATCCCTTTGGAGGGAAGGAAGATCTGCAGAAGAGGGTGATCCGCGCCGTGGGGAATGCCGTGACCCGATTCAGGGAGGATCCCCTGCGTATGCTTCGGGCCATACGATTTGCGGCGCAGCTTGGCTTCAGCATAGATCCGAAAACTGTCCGGGCTATAGAACAATCGGCCCATCGCATTCTTCAGATCAGCAAGGAACGGTGGATGACGGAATTGGACCGGCTGCTTGCAGGGCACCGGCTTGAAGAAGGGCTGCGGCTTTTCATGGACACCGGGCTCTGCCGATTCATGATTCCGGAACTTTCACTTCAGAAAGACTACGAGCAGAACAGCCTCTATCATGCCCACAATCTCTGGGATCACACGATCCTTGTAGTTCAATCGTCACAGCCGGATATTAACCTGCGCTGGGCGGCACTCCTTCATGATATTGCGAAGCCCTTTGTCCGCGTTGAAAAGAGGGATCCCGACCGGGGGACCTACAGGTTCCATGATATCCTGGGCCATGATATGGTTGTGCGCCTGGGAACACATCTGCGTTGGTCGAAGGACAGGATCAGTACCGTGAGCGGTCTCGTCAGGGAACACCGGATGCCCGGGAGTCCTTTGAAGTCGGCCGACGATGCCGCAAAAAAATGAAGGAGATCACCTTCCGGGCGTATGCCCCCAGTGCGCCCCGATGCCGTTTTCCGGCGACGATACAATCAGGTGATATTCCCCTTTAAACAACTCTTTTTTGATAACCCTGCTTTCGGTAACGGTCATATTCTTCTTGTCAAGCAGGTCAAAGAAGTCTTTCTTGTACGTCACTTTTCCGAAATCGATGGTGGTCAGGTACTTCAGGCGTGGCTTGACGATTTCAAGGAACAGGGACCGGTCTTCATACATGGTCTGGCAGAAGATGACTTCTCCATTCGGCGTGATCCAGGGTTTGATCCGGTCAAGGACAATCTGCTGGTCGTCAAAGAGCATGAAACTCATACTGAACAGTATGTAGTCGTAGTAATGGTTCCTGGGGGGGCGAAAGGATTCAATCGACGCGTAATGAACCTTGATCAGGTCTTCGAGGCCGCATTTACGGATCATTTTTCTGCAGTGTTTCAGGTATTGACGGTTGATATCGATCCCGGTGATCCTGAGCTGTTTCGATCGTATGAGCGAATGGTATTGTTCAAGCATAATACCGTTGCCGATTCCCACATCGAGAATTTTCGAGGTTTCGGGAAAATACTCAAGACAGTTCCCGTAGGAAACGTCGGTAACATCGTCAATGATAAGTTTGTATAGATAGTTCAGCATGGCTCTCCCTCCGTAGCGATGTCCGCCGGTTCCGCGGTGACCGGCGGGACAAGGCCTTGTACAGTGTCCCTGCCTGAACCTTCCGGCAGACAGGGGGGACAGGGGTCAGACCGATGTCTGCCGATCAGGATAATGATTGAGTATCGTAGCACGAAGTATCCGGCCATTCAAGAAGAACAGGAACGCGCGGGGACGGTGTGCGTCCGGGTTTCCTTTCGGGAGCATGGTTCTTCCTCGCAGGGCTCGACGGGATAGTCCGCGCGGGAGGCGGGAAGAACCGGCTTTATTGCCGGAATTCCGGGAAGGGTCACGGAATGAAAGGATTGCCCACAAGGCCTGACGCAGGGGGTGAGGGTTCTCAATCCGGAAACGTTTTCAGAAAGGATCCATGGAGTGCCGCCGCGTCATAGGAACTTCTCACAAAGGGCCCCGAGGCGACGGCGGCAAATCCTGTGGCGCGGGCCTCCTCTTTCCACTGTTCAAATTCTTCAGGCGGGACAAAGCGGGCCACGGGATGCTTTCCCGGCGCCGGCTGGAGATATTGTCCCAGCGTGATAATCCGCGCGCCCGCCCGGTAGATGTCCTTCAGGGTTTCTTTCAGTTCGGCGGCTGTTTCGCCAAGACCCAGCATGAGTCCCGTCTTGACGGGTATTGACGGGCTGAAGGCGGCGGCCCTCGCCAGCACTCCCAGTGATCGATCATAGTCGGCCCCGGGGCGGACAACGGGGTAAAGGCGGGATACCGTCTCCATGTTGTGGTTTAAAACGGCGGGACCTGATCGCAGAACCCCGAGGAGAGCTTCCCGGTCGCCCTGAAAGTCGGGAACGAGTATTTCTGCCGCGGCTCCCGGAACACGTCGTCTTATGGCCGTCACTGTTTCTGCAAAGCAGGATGCTCCGCCATCGGCCAGGTCGTCCCTGGTCACTGATGTAACCACCACATAGGCAAGATTCATGTCTTCGGCGGCTGCCGCGACCCGCCCGGCTTCGAGCCTGTCGGGCGGGTCCGGCCTTCCCTGTGTGATGGCGCAGAAGCGGCAATTCCGGGTGCAGCGGTTTCCCAGTATCAGGAAGGTGGCCGTGCCCCGGGAAAAACATTCCCGAAGGTTGGGGCAGCGGGCTTCCTCGCACACCGTATGGAGCGCGTTTTCTCGAAGAAATGACCTGGTGGGCTCAAAGCCGGGGCCCGCGGCAAGCCGCTTCTTCAGCCATTTCGGTTTCGGTGAGGGACGGGTCCGGCCGTTCATGGGGGTTCACCGCGAAGCAGTGCCGCGGCGACGCACGCGATGGCCAGAGACAGTGTAAACAGAAAAAAGAGGTGGCTGTAGGCATCGATGCTGAAGGCGCCCGGCCGGAGGCTGTTTGAGGACCGAAGGATGAACCCGGTCAGAGGCTGATAAAGCGCGGCTCCGAGGAAGGATGCCGTATTCACCAGGCCCACGGCGGTTCCCATGAGCCGGTGTGAGAAGAGGCCGCGGGTGATAGTGAAGGAGATGGGCAATGATCCGCCGGAGGTGAAACCGATGACGAACAGAGCAACCATCAGGGCGGGCATGACGAGTCGGTCTTCAAAGGCGTACAGCATGACCCACTGGGAAAATTGCAGGGCTGTCAGGGCCACAAGGACGTTCCTGCGTCTGAGTCCCAACCGTTCGGCGGCGACGCCGATCACAGGACCGCCCAGAGCGAAACCGACAGGGAAGAGCATCAGGAATCTGCCGGCCCTGATCCGGTCCAGGCCGAAAGAGTCCATGAGATAGGGAATGCCCCAGAGGCCCTGGAAGGTGAGGAAGGCCCCGGTTGTAAAAAAAATGGCAATGGACAGCTTGTAAAAGTCAGAGTTGCCCATAATCAGGGAAAGCCGTCTGCCGACGGTGATATTTTCCCGAATGACTTCGGCGGCGGCGTGATGCTGAAGGAGCTCTCCCACGAGTGCCCGGTCCCACCCCTTTTTTCCCGGGTCGTCGCGAAGGATAAGCCAGCACAGAAGAGTCATGGCCGTTGATATGACGGCGATAACTACGAATGTTCCCCTCCAGCCGCTCCACAGCACCAGCAGCGTGAGAGGAAGTGTTGCCGCTATTCCCGCCAGGCCTCCGATGGTCAGCATGAACCCGGTCAGGCCGGCGAATGCCCGGATCCGGTACCATTCTGAAAACAGCTTCAGGCTCGGGATGAAAATACCCCCGGCCCCGGCTCCCACGAGCGCGCGCCCGATGAAGGCCGCTGTCGTGTTGGGCGCCATGCCGAAAATAAGTGAACCCAGTGAAGCAAGGACAAAAAAGGCGGCCATGACACGCCGGGGCCCGATCGTGTCTGAAAGGAACCCCGCGAGGGGTTGTGCCGCTGCGTAGAGATAGAAGTAGCTGGAGGCTATGAAACCCAGGGCCACGGCATCGGCATTGAAGGAGGCCGCAAGGTCACGGGCCACGACTGTCGGGGCGTGGCGGTGAAGGCAGGCTATGAAATAGGTGACGGCTATGACAGCCAGCATCAACCGACGGTACTGTGTGAACCGGAAGGACATCGGGGGTGCTCCTGCTCATCCTGCCAGACAGGGCTTGCGGGCGGCTTGCGTTTCATCCAGCCGCCGTGTCCTGCAGATGTGGGGAGCGTTTTTCAGAAGCTCCGGTGTTTCCCGGGCTTCCCGGGCTATTGCCAGCATGGATTCCACAAATGTATCAAGGGTTTCTTTTGACTCTGTTTCCGTTGGTTCAATCATGATGGCTCCCTTGACGACCAGCGGGAAGTAAACCGTGGGCGGATGGAAGCCGTAATCCATGAGGCGTTTCGCTATGTCAAGGGTTGTCACGCCCAGTGGCTGCTGAAAGGCGTCCGTAAAGACGCATTCGTGCATGCAGGGGCGGTCAAAGGGGAGATGGAAGGTGCCCTTGAGGCGTTCCTTGAGATAATTGGCGCTCAAAACAGCCATCCGGCTCGCCATTTTCAAGTCGGTGCCCATGCTCCTGATATAGCTGCAGGCCTTGATGAGAACGCCGAAGTTACCATAAAAGCCATGTACCTTTCCGATGGAGAGCGGGTAGTCCTCGGAGAGCCGCCGGGTTCCCGATTTCTGGATGATCCGCGGGATCGGCAGAAAGGGCTCGAGCTCTTCCGTGACCAGTACGGGCCCCGCTCCGGGACCTCCGCCGCCGTGGGGGGTTGAGAAGGTCTTGTGCAGGTTCAGGTGCAGGATGTCGATGCCCAGCCCGGCCATGTCGACAATGCCCATGAGGGCATTCATGTTTGCCCCGTCACAGTATACAAGTCCTCCCCGTTCGTGGACGATACGGGCTATCTCCTGTATATTTTCTTCGAAAAGGCCCAGGGTGTTCGGGTTGGTGACCATGATACCCGCCGTTGCGTCATCCATGATGGCTTCAACGGTTTGCACTTCGAGGATACCCCTTTCACCGGAGGCCGCCGGGACGGACGAGAAACCGCACAGGGCGGCGCTTGCCGGGTTCGTCCCGTGGGCCGTGTCGGGAACTATTATTTTTGTGCGGGATTCACCACGGTGTTTAAACAAGGCGTGCATGACGAGCATTCCCGTCAGTTCACCCTGGGCGCCCGCCGCAGGCTGGAGGGACACGGCAGGCATGCCGGTGATTTCGATCAGGTAGTCCTGGAGTTCTCCCATGAGCTGCAGCGCCCCCTGGGACAACTCATCCGGAAGCAACGGGTGAAGCCGGGCGAACCCTTTTCGTGAGGCCTGTTTTTCATTTGTCTTTGGATTATATTTCATGGTGCAGGACCCCAGGGGATACATGCCCGAGTCCACTCCGAAGTTCCATTGGGAGAGGCGGGTATAATGGCGTACCACGTCAAGTTCGGACAGGTCCGGAAAATCGGGACCCCGGCCACGAAGCAGTTCATCGACAGGAGCCGGGTCAACATCGGCGGCAGGTATGACCACACCGGCCCGTCCCTTCCGGCCCTTTTTCCAGAGCAGGGGTTCGTTCAATACCAGGCCTCGGGTGGCGAGACCATCCTTCATGAGCGCACCTCCTCGATCAGCAGGTCCATGTCGCTCCGGGAGGATGTTTCCGTGGCACACAGCAGATAATGCCCCGGGAGTTCGGGATACCACCTTTCAAGGGAAAGACCCGCCAGAATCTTTTTTTCCAGGAGCCGCCGGTGAACCGCGGTCGCGTCACCGGGTATTTTCACTACGAACTCGTTGAATGTCGCGGCAGGGAAGGGAAGCTTCCAGCCCGCCCCCGCAAGTCCCTGTTTCAGGTACTGTGCCTTGTCGTAGTTCATCTTCGCCAGGGCCCTGATGCCCGTGCCGCCGAGGGAGGCAATGTATATCGAACACGCCAGGGCACAGAGACTGCTGTTTGTGCATATGTTCGAGGTGGCCCTTTCGCGGCGGATATGCTGCTCCCGCGTGGCCAGCGTGAGAACGAATCCCTCCCGGCCGGCGCGGTCCCGTGTTTTCCCCACCAGCCGTCCCGGCATGGCCCGCATGTAGTCTGAACGGGCGGCGAATATGCCGAGACCCGGTCCTCCGAAGGACTGGGGAATTCCCAGGCTCTGACCCTCGCCGCAGGCAATGTCGGCGCCGTCCTCTCCGGGCGACCGGTAGAGCGCAAAAGCGAGCGGCTCCGTGAAGGTCGCCACCAGGAGTCCTCCGGAGCCCTGAATCAGTTCCGCCGCGACAGGCAGGTTTTCGACGCAGCCGAAAAAATTGGGGGACTGCAGAGCCAGGGCTGCTGTCGTTTCCCGCCCCGCCAGGGGTGACAGGTCCGTTGTTCCCGAGGGCAGGGGGGGGAGTTCGATGATGTCGCAGCCGGTGGGTTCCAGGTAGGTGCGGGCCGCCTGGCGGTAGAAGGGATGGACAAGTGTCGAGAGGGCGATTCGCTTGCGTTTCGTCACCCTCACCGCCATGAGCAGTCCCTCGGCGAAAGCGGACGCTCCATCGTAGAGCGAAGCGTTGGCGATATCCATTCCCGTAAGCCGTGTCATCAACGTCTGGTATTCGTACATGGCCTGGAGCGTTCCCTGGCTTAATTCGGGCTGATAGGGAGTGTAGGAGGTCGCGAATTCAGACCGTCCCGTGAGATAGGGGACCGTCTCGGGGATGTAATGATCATAGCTCCCGGCTCCAAGGAAGATCTTATATTCCGGCCGGAGGGCGTTTTGTTCCGCGAGATTCTCCATCACGGCGTCAAGCTGCCATTCCGAAAGCGCCTCGGGAAGATTCATCTCGGAAACGCGGCGACAGGGTTCGGGTATTTGCTCAAAGAGTGTGTCAAGGTCTGCATGACCCGTCAGTGCAAGCATTTCATCAATATCTTCGGGAGTGTGGGGCAGATAGGGCATCAATCTTTTCCTTCAAGGTATGTGATGTAGGCTTCTTTTTTCATGAGCAGATCGAGTTCTTCCTCGTTGTCGGGCCGTACCCTGATCAGCCACCCGTCGCCGTAAGGAGACTGGTTGATGCGTTCAGGAGAATCCTCCAAATCCGTATTTACCGAGATAACCTCTCCGCCGACGGGCATGTACAGTTCGGAGACAGCCTTCACGGATTCAACGGTGCCGAACTCTTCTCCCCGGCCGAAAGTGTCTCCCTCCCGGGGAAGTTCGACAAAAACGATATCACCCAACCGGTCCTGGGCGTAGTCGTCAATTCCGATAGTCAGGGTCTCGTTTTCGATCCTTGTCCATTCGTGATCCTCCGCGTACAGCAGGTCCTCGGGGAAAAGCAGTGTACTGATTTCTTTCATGGGTCTCTCCTGATCGTTGCGCCGGTCCGTCAAAGACCGGCGGTGGTTGAACTGTTACATGAGGGGTATCACGCCATCATGGTTCCTATCGGATTCCGTGCCGTCCGATCGGGCCGGAGGTCGTCCATGATCATGACGGGCAGAGATCGTCGATCATCCCTGATCTCAACCATGGAGCCGACCTTCAGGGGCGATGTGGTGCGAACAAAACCGCAGCATAGACCCCGGGGACGGAATCCCCGGGGCCTGTCGGGGCTCGTGATGCTGAAGATCCGTTTGCCCTGGCGGTCAATGGCGACATCAGTCACGCAGGTCAGTACGATGCCGAGATTCCGGTCCTCGGCATCGACAACACTCGTGCCCGGTCCCTGTGCCACCTTCCGCAGGTCGAAGCCGGCGAAGGGGAGGGTAAAATACCCCGTGCCCCTGGTTTCAAGAAGCCTGTCGGCACCGATGAAGGTCTTCGTAAAGTCTCTTTTCTCACTGTCGTAGGGGAGGGCATGCTCCCAGGGGTGGTTGATGAAGGGCCAGTCACCGATGTCCTGATGTGAAAGGGGGAGCAAGGCCCCCGCTCTCAGTGAATCCCGGGACGCCAGGCCGCAGGGCTCACAGCAACGGGGACCTCCGGCATCTTCCAGGAGGTTCCAGGCGTCTTCAAGGGCATCGGGCTGCATGTACAGCTCAAAACCGAATTCTCCCGTATATCCCGTTCGCGACAGAAGAACAGAAGTTCCGTTGACGAGACGGACCTTCTCAGTGGACGCGAACGATGGGTCGAAGTGGCCTTTGAAGCTGAAAAAAGGCATTGCATTGAACAGGACGTTCGAATCTTCCAGTACCGACAGGAGGATTTTACCGGATGCCGGTCCCTGAAGGTCGATTTTCCCGACCTGGTCCGTCAGATCCGTGATATCGACGGCCAGGGAGGCTTCCCCTGCCTGTTTCGACAGGTGATCGGTGATGGCGGAACCCATACCGGCATTAACGACGACCATGAAAATTTCTTCACTGATTCTGTTGACGATGGCGTCATCTATGACATGGCCGGCCGAGTCGAGGAATGCCCCGTAGGCTGATCGACCGGGTACAAGGGGAAGGTGGTCTTTCCCGACGCAGTGGCTGAGATCCTTGGTGATGCATCGCTGAAGGAGATCAAAGGCCGAGGGACCGGATATCATCAGAACAGCCATGTGGCTCGTGTCGAAGAGGCCCGCCCCGGTCAGGACGGAAAGATGCTCTTTTTTCACCCCCGAGGGATACCAGAGGGGCATTTCATAGCCGCCAAAATCAGCCATGTTTGCCCTTCGAGCCACATGGCGGCCATAGAGAGGGGTTTTTTTTGTCATTGTTCCTCCTGTCGTGTGGCGTCCGCATTTTGTATATTGTTCGATAAAGCCTGTCAATGGGTTTCCCCGTAATTAATTCGCAGTGGTCCCGGACAGGATGAAAAATCAAGTATATGATCAACGGAAAGGGTACGGGACCGACCTAATTGTACAGTATAATTTTTTCTTGACATGTATAATTATACTGTATAATATTTCTGTACAGTATAAATTGCGTGGTCCTGTGACTGGTCGTTCCAGGGCTCTGGTCGGGAACGGACATACCGGGGGAGGGATTCCCATGACATCACAAAGAAAGAGTACGCCGGACGTCACCAGTAAAGAATTGCTTGAAAAAACAGGCATATCTCGGGCAACCTTGAATAATTATATCAAGATGGGAATGCTGCCGAAACCGGTTGTAAAAATTCCCGGTTCCGGTACGACGAGAGCGAAGCGCATAGGTTATTTCCCCGAATGGGTGGTGAGTCGGGTCCACAGGATACAGCGAATGAAACGGGAGGGTATGTCTATGGGGCTCATTGTCGGTGAAATGACGGAAGGCCGGGAAGACAACGGGCGGAATGAAGTCCGGGACACCGGTCCGGAGCGTCCTGACGGGCAACCGGTCCCGGGGCGGCAGGGTCTGACGGCTGATGAGAGGGATAGGCGAGCGGAGCCGGATGATTCCCTCAGCAGTACAAAACCGCCCGAACGGCCCCGAAGGCATCCGTTGCCTGAAAGAAAAACAGGCCTCAATCTCGACCTTGATTCGATCAGGGCGCCCGCCTATCTTTTAAATTACAACTTCGAGATAGAGTGGATAAACGAATCGGCCGAGGAACAGCTCTTTCACAGTGATGTGAGGTCCATCAGGATCGCGGATGACAGGAATATCTTCAGGCTGTTCTTCCGATGGGAGTTTCAAAAAAACATGAAGAACTGGGAGGAGATGGTCAGAATTCATCTTGCCCTCGTCAAGGAACGCCACGGGGTGGAGTATCTCTCGAAGATCTATGAGGGCATATCTCAGGGCGAGGCAGGCTTTCTTGAAAAGTGCTTCGAGAAGATCACCGTCAGCCCTGCGGGCGTTGTGCGCCGGACGTCGGTCAGGGTGCGTTGCTCCGATGGGAGCGAGAAGTTGTATTCCGTATATGTCACTTTTTTCAGGGAGGGAATATTTTTTATTTTTGAGTACGAGGATGCCATTCTCGAGGGAATATCCGACCTCCTGAAGGACAGGGCCGCCGTTATCAAGGATCTCATATCCCTCAAAATGCCCACCATGATCCCCTTTTGTGTCCTCGTGGCGGATCTTCAGGACTCCTGCCGCATTTGCACGGAACTGCCACCGGAGGAATACTTCGAGATCGTCAATGACATGTGGAAAGCACTTGAAGAAACATACAGAAAATACTACGGGATATATGGAAAACACGTTGGGGACGGAATGGTTTACTACTTTCTCAAAAAAGGTGACTCCAGGTATCTCGTCAACGCCCTCTCCTGTGCCCTGGAGATCAAGGAACGGATGGTGGAATTTTCACAGAAATGGAAGGTCAGAAAACAATGGTTCAACACGCTCTATCTCAATATCGGCCTGAACGAGGGGGAAGAATACTTCAGCACCGTCCGCGGTTCCACGGGCCTTGAATTCACAGCCCTGGGCGATACCATCAACTGTGCGGCCCGCCTTTCAGGTCTGGCCCGCTACGGCTCAATTTTTGCGACCAAAAACCTCGTAAACAAGATGGCTGAAAAAGACTGGAAACAGTTTCGTATGGGAATTTGCAAGACAGGTCACGAAGGACCGGTGTTTATCGAGAACGTATATTCCCGGGTGATCGATCTTCTGGACGAGGACCATCGTGAACAGGGCAAGCTCCTGGACATAGGCACGCTGCCTGTTACGGAAGTGACCGCCCGGATCGGTTGCGGGGGATGATGAGGCAGTTTTTACGGGGACGTCGATTTTACCTGTGACGATGCCGTCACATATGGTACAGCTCTTCGCCCAGGAGCCGTATCCAGTTGTCGCTGAGAATTTTCAGAGACTTTTCAATGTCGTCCACTCCCAGGACTACAACGGTAATGTCACCGGTTCCAAGACAGGCATAAATATACTCAACATTGATGCGAGCGCTTCTGAGCGGCTTGAGAACGGCGTTCAGGCCGCCGGGATGGTGAGGTACGACACAGGCGATGACCTCGGTAACCTCGACGTCATAGCCTGCTGATTTCATAACATTGAAGGCCTTGTCAGGGTCGTTGGCAACGAACTGGAGTCTTCCCTCCTTACCATGGCCCTTGAAATAGATTGCAATAATATTGATGCCGTTGGCGCCGAGAATTTCACTTACCTCGGACAGTCCCCCCGGTTCATTTTTTAAAAAATGTGAAATCTGCCTGATTGTTTTCATGGGGATAATCCTTTCATTACGTACCCGGCACCCCGATCGAGAGCTTTCCTGTTGAGCTTTATGACGGAGCTCGATTTTCCCTTAATAATTTCTTCAAGACCATTCATGATCGATTCGAGAGTGGTCAGCCGTGTCCTTGCGACAAAGGCCCCCAGCATGATCATGTTAAGAACGCGGGGTGATCCCAGCTCCCCGGCCATGTCGCCGGCGGGAACGAGAACCCGGGAAATGTCTTCTCGCGTCAGATCCCGGTCTATGACGCTGGAGTTCAGGAAGACCGTTCCGCCTGACCGCATCATGTTCTCATACCTGGTCAGGGAAGGCTTGTTCATGATGACCGCGAAATCAGGTTCGGACGCGACAGGCGAAAAAATTTCGTCATCTGAAACGGCAACCGTACAATTCGCCGTGCCGCCCCGCATCTCCGCTCCATAGGACGGCAGGTAGGTCACGTGTTGCCCGTCACGCATGGCGGCAACGGCAAAAACGTACCCCATCATGAGAACTCCCTGGCCGCCGAATCCGGCAAATACCGTTTTCTTCATAGATGCCTTGACCCCCCCTGCTGACGTCGAGATGTTCCCGTTTCATCCTTGATAACTTTCAGAGGGAATACCTTCATAATTTCCTTTTCAATCCGCTCGCAGGAATCGAGAGGTGATAATTTCCAGTTCGTCGGGCAGGGTGAGAGTATTTCAACAAGTGAGAAGCCCAGACCTTCCATCTGGTTCCTGAAGGCCTTCGTGAGGGCTTTCTTCGTTCTGACGATATGCTTGACGGAATGGACCGATGTCCGCTCGATGTAGACGCTTCCCTTGGCGATGGCGACCATTTCGCTCAAATCGATGGGGGAACCGTCCCGTTCGGCGATCCTGCCTCCCGGCGTGGTCGTTGTTTCCTGGCCGATAAGGGTCGTCGGCGCCATCTGGCCGCCCGTCATGCCGTAGCAGCTGTTGTTCACGAATACAACGGTTATGTTTTCCCCCCGATTGGCGGCGTGAATCGTTTCGGCTGTTCCGATCGCGGCTATATCGCCATCGCCCTGATAGGAGAAGACGATCCTGTCGGGCAGAACCCGTTTGATTCCGGTACACAGGGCCGGGCCTCGCCCGTGAGCGGCCTCGGCCATGTCGATGTCCAGGTAATCGTAGGCAAGAACGGCGCATCCCGCGGGCGGAACACCGATCGTGATATCCCCGATTTCAAGCTCTTCTATGATTTCGGCTATGAGCCGGTGAATGATGCTGTGACCGCAGCCCGGACAGTAGTGAAAAGGGGCATTGAGCAGATATCTCGGCCGTTGGAAAACGGGTTTCGCCATCAGGCTTCCTCTTCGAGACGCCGTCGATAATAGAGGCTCGTTATGACCTTTGCTATCTCGTCGGGAGTCGGTACAACACCGCCCGGCCGTCCATAAAAGTGGACTTCACTCCGGTGTTTCAGGGAGAGTTGCACATCTTCAACCATTTGTCCCGTATTCATTTCATAGACCAGGAATTCTTTGACGAACCTGCTCGCGTCTTCAAGAGCCCGGCGTGGGAAAGGCCAGAGCGTCACGGGACGGAGCAGGCCTACTTTCAATCCGATTTCTCGAACACGTTTTATGGCCCCCTTGGCTACACGGGCGGCGGTGCCATAGGCCACAACCACCAGACGGGCGTCATCGGTCCGATAGGTTTCAGCCATCTGGAGTTCCTTGGAAATGTTTTCGTATTTACGGAACAGTTTCCAGTTGTGCTCCTCTTCCTTGGCCGTATCGAGAATCAGAGACTTGACCGTTCTGCAGGGTCTTCCGGCGGCTCCGTCAAGGATCCAGTTTTTCTTCGGAAGATCGGCCGCGGCGAGGGGTTCGGGAAGAAGCACCGGTTCCATCATCTGTCCCATCATACCGTCGATGAGCATGATGACCGGTGAACGGTAGTGATCGGCGTACTCGAAGGACCTTCGGGTGAGATCGGCCATTTCCTGGCCCGAGGCAGGCGCCAGAACTATGCAGCGGTAATCGCCGTGACCTCCACCGCGGGTGGATTGGAAATAGTCGCCCTGTGAAGGAGCGATATTGCCCATGCCGGGACCGCCCCGCATTGAGTTGACCACGACAGCCGGCAGTTCCTGGGCCGCGAGGAAGGAGAGTCCCTCCTGTTTCAGGCTCAAACCGGGGCTGGAAGAACTTGTCATGGCGCGGGCGCCGGCTATTGAGGCGCCGATCACCATGTTGATCGAGGCGATTTCGCTCTCTCCCTGAATGAAGGTTCCGTCATCCAGGGCGGCCATGGCGGAGGCCATGTATTCCGCGAGTTCGTTCTGTGGTGTGATGGGGTAGCCCGCGTAAAAACGGCAGCCGGCCCTGACGGCCGACTCGGCGATCACATGGGTCCCCCTCATGAGAATTTTATCAGTCACGGTACACTTCAATGGCGACATCGGGGCAGATAATAGCGCAGATGGCGCAGCCGGTGCAGAAACGTCCCTCGTTTGATTCCGATGGTTCCAGATACAGTGCCGGGTAGTAGCCTTTTTCATTCAGTACATGCGAAAAGCCGATCACCTGGGCGGGACACACGGATATACACAGGCCGCACCCTTTACAGGTGTCCTGGTGAATAACGATGTGGCCGCGACGAAGAGGTTTTTTGTTTTCTGCTTGTTTCATGGTGCTGTGTGGGGACTTCCCGGGAAACGTGTCCGTTGTTCCATGGAAGGCCGTCGGATTTTTCCTGAAAAGGTGATTACGGTAATGAATGTGCTGCTTATGCCTCATCACGCCATTTGTCAAGTACTAAAAGAGCACAGGATGTGAACAGGGGCCGGGAAATCCTTGTGTCTACCGACGGTCGATTCGTTCCGTAAGACGGTAACCTCAAGACTTTTGTGTCACCTTCGGAAAAAAGGACATCCACCGGTGTTGTCTTGTTTTTTCACAGCCGGAGAGAGGAGAGCATAGGGGAGGTGTGTACTCCATGCCGGTCGTTACGCGCTTGACTCACGGTTTGATTGCTATTACGGTTATGCCCATGGATGACTGTCGAATACCGGATACCATGGCGCTGAAGCGGCATGTCTGCTTCCGGGCAGGGGCAGGGATCGGAACGCTTGCCGTCGCCTTGCTCCTGTGCGTGTGTCTGTGCGTGTGGCCTTTCCGGAGCCATGGCGGCGATTTCGCGGGGCAGCCTTTTTATCCCGGTGAACGTTTGGTTTTCGTCGTTACCTGGGGCGCCATACCGGTCGGCGAAGGTGTCCTGGAGGTGATGCCCCGGACGGATGTGAATGGTCTCGAGGCCAGACATTTCGCCATGGTCAGCAGGACAAACGCTTTTGCCGATATTTTCTACCGTGTCCGCGACCGGATGGAAGGCTTTACCGACAAGGACATGACCATGTCCCTCCTCTATACCAAGAAAAGCGAGGGGAAAAGCAGGCGCGATGTCGTGGTGACCTACGATTGGGATACGATGCGGTCGCGCTATTTCAACAACGGAGAAGAACACGCCTCGGTTGCCCTGCTGCCCGGATCGTTCGACCCCCTCTCCATGTTTTTCGCTTTCCGGTTTTTTGATATCGATGTTGGAAAAGAGTTTGCTATACCGGTTTCTGACGGGAAAAAAACCATCACCGGCAGGGCGGTCGTCATGGATCGGGAGATGATCAAGGTCCGGGGCGTTGATTATGACAGTTTCCTCGTGCGGGTTGACATGGGTGACGTGGACGGCGTTTTCAAAAAAAGCCGGGACGCCGACCTTTTTGTGTGGGTAACCGCCGACAACCGGCGCATGCCCGTACGCATGAAAAGCAGTGTCGTGGTTGGAAGCTTCACGGTAGATCTCGTCACAGCCGATCCGGGACTTCGGAATACCCCGGAAAGCAACGCCGGATCTGCTCTGCGGGAGTCACCATAAAATGCTTGACCTTGCCCGGATCAGTTGAGAATATACACTGTCACTGTAATGGTACATTCGTTTCGATCCTCTGTGTTCCCCGTATTCGACAGGGCAGTTCTTTTCGCCGCACCACAAAAGGCTGTCTGGAGTATTTTTGTTTTTTCAGACACCGGCTGGATAAAGGTGAAGGAGGAACCATGAAGAAACCAGCGATTTTTCAGATACGATCCAAAAAAGACGCCCGGTTGCTTGCCGGAGAGATCCGTCGTTCGGACAGGGAGTTTTACTATTACGTTCCTCTTTTGGGGGGAATGGATGGCGGATTCATCAGCATTCGCTGCAATCACCATTCGACTCTGTGTGAAGTGTATTCATCCGCGCCGGGCTGCGGAAACATGGAAAGCAGGCACAATGCCGAACTGGTTGAACATCTCTGGAAAGAACGCAAGTATATAAACTCGGAACTTCGAAAAACAGAATCGGAATGGTTCGGCTTCTTCGCGGAGAAACGATAATCGTTACAACAGACCTGATTTGTTTCATTTCTTCCTGACCGTTCACGGTACCCGCCTGTCCCGGTGAGCCGTCCCGCCCGATCCCCCGTGCCCTGTAACTCCTCAGTTATGCGACGGAAAGCTCTATCTATTTGATAATATAGAACAATTATGTGCCCAATGTTTACGCAAAAGGGTGTAAAAATGAGATTTTATAGCATTTGTATGAAGCGTCCACAAGGTTATCAACATGGCTATGAACAGTCCTGTTGACGATGACCGGAACCGACGGGACGAGCGGGCGGAAAATCAACCGGTTAGTTGGAGTTGCTGGATAGGGGTCCCCCTTGAAGAGGCCCGTTCGATGTTCAAAGGATCAGGTTGAGCAGCCCGCCGGCACTTATGGATGCTATGAGCATGACCGCCATGGACTTGAAAAAATCTTTCATTCCGAGTTCCCGGTACAGGACGACGAAAGCGGCGATGCAGGGGAAGAACATGGTGAGCACCACTGACCCGACGACCATTTGTTTCGCCGTCATTGCCGTCGTGGCAAGCATGCCCAGAGCGGCATCCTTTCTCAGAAGCCCGATGATGATGGAGGTGACCGATTCTTCGGGAAGGCCGAGGATGCCCTTTACCACCGGCGCCGACAGGCGGGTTAGAACGTCGAAGACCCCGATGTAAAAGAGGATGTTCACAACAATAATCGCGCCCAGAATGATGGGAACCGCTTCCACCAGGTATCCCCGCACCCGCATCCTGAGCTTCTGAAACACTGACGTCCAGGGAGGCCGTCGATAGGGCGGGATCTCGATAAGCAGCTCAGGGCTGTGCCCTTTCATGAGGTAGTTGAGAATCATGCCGATAACCACCCAGGATACCGCCAGTGATCCGTAGACCATGAGGACGTACCGGATACCGTAATCTCCCACAAGACCGATAATCATGGCCTGGGCGGAAGCGCAGGGAATCGCTATGGCCACCAGGGTGGCGGCGATGAACCGTTCCCGTCTGCTTTCGAGGACTCTGGTGGCAAGGATGGCCGGAACAGCACAGCCCAGCCCCAGGAGCGTGGGGATTATGGCATAGCCGTGAAGGCCGAGGCGGTGCATGGTCGTGTCCATGAGAACCGCGAGCCGGGGCAGGTACCCCACGTCTTCGAGGAGTCCCAGTACGAGGTAGAAGGAGATGATATAGGGGAGAACCATCCCCAGCGGTACATAGAATCCGCTGCTGAGAACGCCGAAGGATTCGGTGAAGCTGATCTCCCCATCCAGCAGCTTTCCTATGATGATATTATGCAGAAAGCCGTCCCCTCCAAGGTGAAAGCTGGCGCGTTCCAGGACGGGAAGCCACAATGTCGTGAAGAGCGGGTCGAAAAGGTAATCGATCAATGATTCTCCGATGAAGCGTATGATCACGAAGGAGAGGATGAGTATCGCCGCTGCGATGAACAATCCCGAAAGAGGCTTGACGCTCGCATCTTCAAGCCGCTCATACCACCGGTGATGGCGATGGCTGATCTGCTGGACCATAGAAACGATATTGCCCACGGAGGCCCACCGGACATCCTGGATGAGGGGGGGGAACCTGGGTGAGCGGGCCTCGGGGATTCGTTCCACGAGATCTTTGATGCCCTGTCCCGTGAGTGCCGACGTGGTGACCACGGGCACCCGGAGAACTTCCTCCAGCTTGCCGACATCGATTTCGATACCCTTGTGGACCGTTTCGTCCCAGATATTCAGCGCTACGATGACCGGTATGTCCCGTTCCAGAAGCTGCAGGGTGAGATAGAGGTTTCTTTCAAGATTCGTCGAGTCGACCACGTTGATTACCAGATCGCCCGTCTGAAGCATTTTCAGGGCTATCTCTTCGGCCTCGCTGGTAGGATCAAGTGTGTAGGTTCCGGGAACATCGACGATCTCCACCATTTCATCCCCGAGTTTCATGGTTCCCGTGAGATATTCAACCGTGGTCCCTGAATAATTCGCGGAAACCACGCGAACCCCCGTAAGACGCGAAAAAACGACGCTCTTGCCTACGTTTGGGTTACCCATGAGCAGGATACGCATTATCAGGGTTCCTCTGCGGTCACCAGTATTTTGTCAGCCATGCCGCGGCCGATGGCGATATGGGTCCTGTCGACGAGTACCGTTACGGGTCCTCGGGAAAAGACGGGATGGATCATGGTAATTTTTTTGCCCCGGCGGATGCCGAGGGCGTTCAGGCGGCTCACGAGGCCCTGCCCGCCCTGGATTTCGGACACGATCGCCGTTTCATGAGGTTTCAGATCAGAAAGAGTTTTTTTCATGGCACTCCTGGTCGCTTTCACCCTGCGGAAGCGGTGAGAGCTTAAAAGTTAGATAGGCCTATCTATACCTGTGCCGTGTAATTGTCAAGAGAGATAAAAGAATAGGGACATGGAAAGGAAAAATAACCCGGTGAGAGTGACTCTCTCGGACGGATGTGTCGGCGATGCCGGCGGTTTGTCCCTGTCGAGCCTTGCGATGGCTGGGCCGGAAGGTGTCCGGCGGGGGTGGATGATTCCGTTTCGGCAGGACCCCACTATCGAGGGCGGTCGATGTGGGCCGACCGGCCGCAGTGAACATGCCTCGGGAACCCGGTTTCTTCCGGCTCGGTCCGATCAGATGAAACGGCCCGCCTTCTCCGGCCGGTAAGAAGGCGGGCTCAGTATCGGTGCTGAATGTCGTATAAAGATTTTTAGAAGTTGTATGCGAAACCGATACGGAACAGTTGTTCGCTCGGCTTGACGCTCATGACAGGAACGCCGGCGTCATCGAGGTCTTTCGACTGGTACCAGGTGTAGGTGTAGTCGGTGCGGAAAGAGACATCTTTGTTTATGGGAAATTCAAGTCCCAGGCCGATCCGAGGACCGGTAAAGGTCTTCTTCTGTGACCAGGCAAGGGGAGGGACTTCAGCTTCGAATTTCGTCGCGACCCATCCGGCCCGGACGTAGCCGAGAATGGTTTCCGTAAGCATGCCTCCGAGACGGGCTGTCAGGCCCAGGGTCCAGTCCTGGGACAGTTCCGCCTTCGCGCCCATCAAATCCACATCCACATCTCCACTGCTCCAGGAGCCCTCAGCCTCGATACCGAAGTATATGCCCTGGGGAGACGTCGCGCCGTATCCCGCGAAGAGACCGGCATTGACACCGCTTCCGCTGAGAGAATCCAGTGTCAGTGTGCCGGGGCCGACGTCCGTTTTGTAATCAGTGGATCCGTACCCGAGATTTACGCCGATGTAGGGGCCGTTGAACATTTCCGCCATGGCTGTTGAAAAAGACAGGGAAAACACCAGGGCCACGACAAGAGCGAAAAAGTAAAAACGTCTCATCATAGTTCTCCTTTCCGTTTTGGTTTTGAGTGGAATGCTTCGGGTTTTTGTTCGGCAAATGACTGACAAATGACTATAGCAGTCGATACTGTAATGTCAACCCTGTTCCGGTATGCTTCAGAACCAGTCCTTTTTCTTGAAAAAGAGGAGCATTCCAAGGGCGCCCAGTACCATGACGAGCCACAGTACCGGGTAGGACCACCGCCAGGTGAGTTCGGGCATGAACTCGAAATTCATGCCGTAAATGCCTACGATGAACGAGAGTGGAATAAAAATCGACGCGAACATGGTGAGAATCTTCATAACCTCGTTCATCCTGTTGCTTAGGCCCGACAGGTAGAGATCGAGCATGCCCGTTATGAGGTCCTGGTTTGTCTCGACGATGTCGATGATCTGAATCGTGTGGTCATACAGATCCCGCAGGTAACGGTCCAGCCCATCGGTCAGGAGTTCCGATTCGCTCCGGTCGAGTTCGCTTATCAGTTCCCGAAGAGGCCATATCGATTTTCCCAAAAAGATGTTTTCTCGTCGTAATGTGTGAATTGCCTGGAGCGTTTTTCTGTCGGGCCTTTGTTCGAGCTCATCATCGAGAGATTTGATTCGTTCGCCGAATCGCTCCAGCAGGACAAAATAATTATCAACCACGGCATCGAGCAGGGCGTGGGCAAGGTAATCGGCCCCCATTTTTCGAAGACGTCCCTTCTCTCCCCGCAGCCGTTTCCTGACGGTACCGAACAGGTTTCCCCGGGCTTCCCGGAAGGACAGGACATAGCCTTTGCCGAGTACGATACTGACCTGTTCCGTACTGACTCTGTGGGAATCCTGCGCCAAGGAAAGCATTTTTACGATAATGAGAATATAGTCGTCATAATCTTCCGCCTTGGGGCGCTGCGTCGTCGTAAGAATATCTTCCTGGCTCAGGGGGTCAAGGGAATAGAACAATCCAATTTTTTCCACAACATCGACCTGGTGAAGTCCTTCGATGTCTATCCAGGTAACCGGGAAATCGGTCGTCAGGGAAAGGCATTCTTCAATGGTGGCCGGAGCCGTCTCGTGGACGCCATCGGGGCCGTAGTCAAAACGGGTGATCCTGATCTCCTCTTCCCTGCGCTCGCCCACGTGCATGAGTGTGCCCGGAGGGAGACCAGCCTTATCGGTGCGCGTTGTCATTCCCCTGTCGCGTTCTTCCATGTGACCACCTCTCCTGTTTCAAGATAATCCGGGCGTCTGCTATGATGCAGGACGTTTCGCCGCACATGACGGGATTGAGATCTATCGATTCGACGGTTTCCTGCATCTTCATCATCAACCGGGAAAAACGCACAATGGTCTTGATGAGCGTGTCCATGTTGACAGGCTCGGAACCGCGGTAGCCGGCCAGGAGCTTGTGGGCGGTCAGTTCACTCAGCATGGGCTTCACGTCCCGGACTTTAAGAGGCGCCATGCGCAGAGCGACGTCCTTATAAATCTCGACGCCCACGCCGCCCATGCCGACAAGAATCATGGGGCCGAACTGCAGATCGTTTTTCGCTCCGATAATCAGCTCGAGGCCCCTGACCATCTCCGCTATCAGCATGCCGGCGAAACCGTCGAAGCCTTGAAACCTCTCCAATGTCTGAATCAGTGTCTCGTCGTCCCTGACGCCGACAACGACACCCTTGGCATCGGATTTATGCATAATGGACGGCGAAACGATCTTGGCTACCAGGGGATAACCGATTGTCCGGGCAATGGCCAGGGCCCGGGGAGCCTGGGTCACCACATTGTATCGAGGCGTTTTAAATCCGTAGAGGGAAAGCAGCCTCATCGCATCGGGCTCGAGGACCCAACCCCACTCCCCGGATTTCCGGATAATTTCTGCCGCTTCTTGTTTCAGCATGGCTTTTTCCTCATCAGGGCCTTGGCCATCAGCACCGCGCCTTCGATAGAAGAAGACACGGGTGTTCCGTTGAATTCGAACCCATCTACCATCATGTTGTATTTTTCCACGTGCGGAACATAGGCGATAAGCGGTTTGTTGAAGGGACGCATGGCCTGGCTCAGCCTGACTCCGATGTCGAGAGTCACGCCGGGAATGTAGGGCAACAGCAGGACAATGACGCAATCGATTTCAGTGGAAGAGCCCAGGGCTTTCACGCAGGCGACGAAGTCGTCGTCTGTCGCGCTGCCCGTGAGGTCCACCGGGTTTGCCACGGAGGCGATGGGGCTGACTTTATCTGAGAGACCGCTGCGCACCGCCGACTGTGTCGCTTCGTTAAATTCGGGTACGGACATGCCATCCAGGGCACAGGCGTCTACCGCCATGGCTCCGTGGCCTCCGCTTGCGGTAATAATACCGATTTTCCCCTCGATGGGCTGTCTGTAGGCGCTCAGCACTTCGCAAAAAGCGACCAGTTCATGCTCGTTGGCCGCCTCCAGGATGTTGTGCTGCGCCACAGCCGCCTGGAAACCCGCGTAGTCTCCCGCCAGGGAGGCAGTGTGGCTCGATACGGCCCGATGTCCCGCTTCGGTTTTTCCCGATTTCATCAGCACCACCGGCTTGGGCGAACAATCGGCGGCTTTGACGAATTCCCGTCCTTCTCCCTCGTTGAAACCCTCGATATAAAAAGCGATGACATTGGTTTTTGAATCGGATCGCAGGTAGCGAAGCAGGTCGATTTCGCGAATGACGGCCTTGTTGCCGATGCTGACGGCCTTTGAGATTCCCACACCCTGCTGGGTAAATTTGATCATCTGGTCAACGAGGATACCGCCGCTCTGACTGACAATGGCGACATCGCCGATACCGGGCGTGATCATCCTCTCCATGGGCAGGAAAAAGGTGTCAAGGCGGTGGGGAACGTACAGGCCAAGGCAGTTTGGCCCGATAAAGGGGAAGTCGGCTTCACGGGATATGTCCACCAGCCGGTGCTGGAGATCGGGCCGGCCGCCTTCGGTAAAGCCGCCGGAAATGATTGCCGCGGACTTAACACCGGCATCGATGCATTGGATCAGGATGTCGGGGACAAACTCGGCTCGGGCGGCAATCACCGCGAGATCGATTTTTTCCGGAACGTCGGCAATCAACGGATACAGGACCGTATCGCGCAACTTTCCTCCCTTCGGATTGACAGCGAATACTTCAAGAGGGTAGCGGTTTTTGTTTTTTTCATAAATAACGTTGGCCGGATGGCGCTCAGAGGTGGCGGAAACGCCGAAGACGGCCATCGTCCCGGGTTCAAAAAGCGGCTTGAGTTTCATTGTTCCCCCTTTTTACGGCCCTGCCGGGGCTGTCTGGTGCGGTGCGGTTTTCAAACAGGCGATCCGCCTCTCAGGAAAAAAGCGAGCGCACGTCAAGGGAAGATTCCCTTCCGAGGCTGTCGTAATGCCTGTCGAGCCATTCGGCTGCCGCATGTCTTCCCTCCCGATGAAGGAAGGTCAGAAAGTCCCAGCCGGCATTCAATTTGCTCGAGACGTTGAGCGGCCGGTTGGCGGCATCGAAATCGATCATGTGGATCAGCATCTTCTTGTAACGGCCGGGGTCAAGACTTTCAGCGTCCAGCAGCCGACCGACAAACTCAATCGCCCTCAGTTCCTTCATGAGGCTGCCGTTAAAGGTTATTTCGTTGACCCGGTTGAGAATCTCCTGGGCGGTCCGGGGGATGTCATGACGGTAAAGAGGATTGATCTGCACGATCACCACGTCCCTGCCCCGGCATCGGTAGGCGAAGGGATAGAGGACCGGGTTTCCCATGTAGCCGCCGTCCCAATAGGCGTCCCCATCGATTTCGACCGCCTGGGAGAGAAAGGGCAGGCAGGCGGAAGCCATCACCATGTCAACGGTCATTTCCGACCGTTCGAAGACCTTGACGTGACCTGTTCGTACATTCGTTGCGGATATGAAGAGCTTGACCTTGTCGCAGCTTCGCACCCGTTCAAAGTCTACACGGCTGGCCAGGAGTTCGCGCAGCGGGTTTATGTTCAGTGGGTTCAGCAGATAGGGCGATACTGAACGTTCCAGCATATCGAAGAGCATAAAGCCCGGTGAAAGGTCGAGATTCCACCGTCCGGCAGCGATATCCGCCGGGGTTCGCTGGATCGGGCTGAAGATGGAGGCCGCACTTACGGCATGCCAGAAATCATGAAGGGCCCTTCTCGCGCCCTCCCTGTGGCCTCGCATCAGACCGTCGGCAACGACCACGGCATTCATGGCACCGGCGCTGGTGCCGCTGATTCCTTCGATGACAATCCTGCCGTCTTCAAGCAGGCGATCCAGAACACCCCAGGTAAAGGCTCCGTGGGATCCACCGCCCTGAAGGGCCAGGTTAACGCTTTTTATCTCAGTTTTGTTTCCTCCCGATCGCTTCTTCTTTCCCCGAGCGTCGGTGTGGTTTTTCGAGTCCGGCTGTTCGGTCATGGCATGTGTTCCCCCCGGTAACGATACGATCCGGCTTCCGGTTTTCTATGGCGGCTCGCGGCAGCAGACCGGGTTTCACCGACCGTCGAGGTGCTTTGAAGAGTATGTCATGCTGTCGTCGAGGTACCTTGATTGCAATCGGGAAGGAAGGACGTCCGTTCCCCTGCAGGGCCGCGGTCCAGCATTCATTCAATCTCGGTTGGTCCCGTCGGTCTCTGTTTCCGGCGACGCCGGCCATGGAAGCCTCATGATGAGTAACCCCGACAGGGCCCCGCGCATCGACGATCATCCGGGTCGGGAGTCGTCCCGGTTTCGGAATCTTCACTTCTTGTCCAGGAGCTTCGAGATGCTGTGATCGGGATCGGATTGCTCGAATATAGCAGTTTGTATGATGTATTTCCAGCGGAAAGAGTCCGGAAATCCGCCATTGATTTTGGAAGCAGGGATATGCGACAATATTTTTGATTTTTCCTTTCACACACGATCAGTTCTCTCGAACAATGCACGGCGGCCATCATTCGTCCTCGCGGGCCGGTTATCAACAACCCACACCTGGAAGGAGGTGCGCTTTGGCTGATTATCCCTGGTTCAAGAGTTATGATGCGGGGGTGCCGCACACCCTTGCGCCCTACCCGGACAAGAATCTGTTGGACGTCGTTGCTGAAACCACCAGACAGCGGCCGGACCATATGATGATGTGGTTTAAGGGCAATGTCATCACCTATTCCCGGTTTCAGAAGTACGTGGAAGATACGACGCGGGCACTGGTCGGCCTCGGTGTGATGAAGGGCGACCGGGTGGCGCTGCTCCTGCCGAACATACCCCAGATGCTTATTTGTCAGTTTGCGGCGTGGAGGGCAGGCGCCATTGCCGTACCGGTCAATCCGCTCTACAGCGATTCCGAGCTCGAGCACACCCTTGAGGACTGCGGTGCGGAACTGGCCATCGTTATGACCCCCTTCTACGATCAACTGAAAAACGTGCAGCCCCGAACCGGCGTAAAGACGGTAATCGCAACGGGAGTCAAGGAGTACCTGGCTCCCTTCAAGAGGTTCATCTTCGGGCTCCTGATGGAAAAGAAACAGGGCCATTACGTGGAGCTCAGACCAGGCGATCTATGGCTCCAGGAGGTCATTCGGGAATATGCGCGCTCCCCGCTTCCCGACATACGGCCCGGCTTTGACGAGACCGGCCTGATCCTCTTCAGTGGAGGCACCACGGGTGTTCCCAAGGGTGTCATGCTCTCTCACGGCGCTATCATGATGAACGGCATGCAGACACGCGCCTGGTTCGGCACGGTGCTGACGGACTGGGAGGACGTGACCATCCTGCTGATGCCGCTGTTCCACATCTACGGGAATATCATTCTGGTTTCGACCATACTGAACGCCAGGGTGCCCATCGCTCTGGTACCGAATCCCCGTGACGTTCCCGATCTGCTTGCCACCATCAAGGCAACGAAGCCGAAATTTTTCCCCGCCATAGCCCCGCTTTTTGTGGGCCTGATGAATCATCCCGATGTGAAGTCAGGTGCCATCGACTTCAAGTCCATGAAAATGTGTGTTGCCGCCGCCGCGCCGTTGTTGCCGGAAACCAAGAAGAGGTGGGAGGCGCTGACCGGGGGAAAGCTTGTCGAAGCCTATGGTCTCACGGAATCCGGCATTATCGCCATGGGGCCCATACAGGGGACGTGGAAAGAAGGGGCCGTCGGACTGCCCACACCCGATGTGGAAGTCAGGATCGTCGATATCGTGGACGGAAAAACGGAGATGGCTCCTGGCGAGACCGGAGAGATTATCGCCAGGGCACCCCACCTGATGCAGGGTTACTGGAAAAATCCCGATGCCACGAAGGAGATGATCCGTGACGGATGGCTGTACACCGGCGACATCGGGCACCTGGACGGTGACGGCTATCTGTATATTACATCGCGGAAAAAGGAGATGATCAAGCCCAGTGGTCATCAGGTCTTTCCGGTGGAAGTGGAGGAGGTCATCGCGGCCCATCCGGCGGTTATGGAGGTGGGCGTGGCGGGCGTTAAAGACCCCGAGCGGGGAGAGGCGGTCAAGGCATGGGTCGTGCTGAGGTCCGGACAGCAATGTACGGCCGAGGAACTCAAGGCCTTTTGCAAAGAACGGCTGACAGCCTACAAAGTGCCGAAACACGTTGAATTCCGGGACTCCCTGCCCAAGTCGCTCATCGGGAAGGTCCTCAAACGTGTGCTTCAGGAGGAGGAAGAAAAAAAGCAACAACAATGACGAGTTCGTTAGAAGCGTCCCGGTCCGCCTCCGGCGGTCCTGTAACATACAACTAACGTGCCGTAAGCGGGCATCGTCGAGTATGGACGCGCCGGCGAACCCGGAGAAGGAGACCGAACTAACAATTGTGTACTTAATGATTTCATATACGTATGTCTCTGTTGCCTGGAAGTTCGCCCGACGGTGCTTTGTACGCGGCTATCGACGCCGGGAACGTCCGGCGTCGATAGCTTCCGGCGGGAACAGAAGTTATTTAAAAAGACCCCGTACGGCACCCCTGACGCCCTGGCGAACCTCATCCACGACACTTGCCTTGGCTTCGTCCCTGGCTGCCCTTCCAATATCCCTGGCATCGTCGGCCAAGCCCTCACCCGCGTTGGACCTGGTTGATGAGCCGTCGCATCCGCCCACGCGGCGACCTGAAAAGGTGTTTCTTATCTCCGTTCCGTCGGGTTTCATGACCATGGTCATCGAACCATGCATGCTGTCGTCCCTATAGGTAGCCTGCCCCCTGCCGTCCATGCCACCCCCGTCAGCGCTGCAGGTCATTTTCCAGGACACGGTGTCTCCGCTGGTTTTGATGTCCGTGATTTTGCACTCGCTGCTTTCATCGGGACTCACGGGGACCAGGTCGTCTTCGGTGATACAGATGGTCTGTGTCATGCTCTGAGTGGGCAGGCCGGCCATTTCAATGTTTGTGGTGATCTCCCAGTTTCCGGGGTTCATCTGCGGTTCCGCCCAGGCATATCCGAACCACAGGGCAATCACTATCGCCGAACAGACTAAAACGATGTAACGGGTCATTGTAACACCTCCAAATTACGACGGGGCATATATCCAGGTGGATACAATGCCGTGAATGGGGTGGCCCTTAAATCAGAACCGCCTTTGCCGCGTCCCCGGTGGTGCCTGAAGTTGTAAAGCGACACCGCCCGTCCCGCGTGAATTGCCGGAGACTGCCGGGAGATCACCATCATCCTTGAGTCGGAAAATGCCAGTTCCCCATGGAACATTAAGGAACAACCACACCTGAAGCCGTTCCCTCGAAAGTACCGGCAGGCCCCGGGCCGGCAGCGTAGGAACCTGCCGCTCCGCCCAGGATCGATACGTTCCCGATACCGGTAACGCTCCCGCCACCGTCAATGTCGGCTGCCCAGGAGCCTCCGTCCCAGCTCGTTACTGAAAAACCGCCTTCTTCCCAGTCTGATGTATTCCAACTCCCGTGGGCGCCGGCAGGGTTACCCTCATACGTTCCAGTCACAGCTCCCGTTGCCCATATCAGGGGGGCTCCTCCGGGGCTATAGGAGAAAAACCGTACATCGTCCATCGTCAACGAGGGGATAGTGCCGCCGTGTGGCCCCTCCCCCTCGCTCGCACCGGATAGGGTGGTCCTGCCCACCTCGACGAAGGGAATGTTCAGTGCCCCGAGGGTTGCGGGGTCATCCGCCACCATATCAAGGAATGCCGACGTTTCCAGGAAAATCCCTCCGGCCATGGCATACCAGGGAACCCCCGTTAGCTCATTCTGTTCCCTCTCTTCAAAGATGCCCCCCCTTATCATGCCTCCCAGGACTCCTGTCACGGCATCGTCTATATCGATCCAGGAGCCGGTCATCGTTTGTTCAAAGGTGCCGCCGTCTCCGATTGGGATGATTGGGATATCTTTACTTCTGAGATACGCCCGGGGTTTTTCCGTTCCAAGGTTCAGTTCAACAAGCAGATCACCCCAGGTCGTTATAAGAGCTTCGGTAGTTGCTCCTATCCCGAATCCTTCAAATAATATCGTCGCGACACTGGCTTCGTCGCCACCCTGCTCCCTGATCGACCAGGTTACGGTCCTGGCGTTATTGAAGGTAAGAGGCAAGGGCTCTCCTCCGCCGTCCGAGAACTTCCAGGTACCCCACATATCTTCATCAAATATTGGGTTGTCATCGACCTCAAAGATTCCGGGTTCCGTGGTCAGGAGCACATAATCGGCTGGGCCGCCGCCATCGAACTCGTAGACTCCTCCTTGACCCGGCACCTCACCGCTTCCTTCGAGCATGCCGAGCGTGTAGCCCAGAAGACCGTCATCTCTCACATGAAACCCCGGGAGGAGGCCGAACCAGCCGTCAATCCACTTGGCTCCAGCAAAGATGCCGTCGAGACGCTGGGTGCCGTCGTCTATGCTTACGGGAGCGCTCCAGCTTGGATAAAGCACGGGGCCGAAAGACGGGTCATGGATTTCTCCGTCTACTTCCATTATCCCCGGGCTTGAAGCGACCAGGGAGAGATGTACGAAAGCCCAGTTATTGTAGTTGCTTGTACCGGATATGTTCACTCCCGCAAAGGGCTCGGGCTGCGGTTCAGACTCGGGCTGCAGTTCAGGCAGCGGGGGTTCCGGGGGGAGTGTCTGATCCGGCATGGGGTCCCTGTCCGGATCGAGTCCGGGGAGATCCGTATCAGGGTCGGCGGCATCGGCGTAGCGCTCGCCGCTTTCGGCATCACCGGCCATGTCGCCGCCGTTGAGGGGGTCTTCCCCATCACCCAAAGCCTCACCCTTGCGGATAGTGGTGTCGTCGAGGTGACGTTCCAGTTCCTCCTCCGTGGCGGGCCTGACAATGGGAATCTCGTCAGCTCCGAGCACCAGGAAGGCCTGGCCGGGCCTCACGATCCGAACCTGGTCGGGACGGCCCCTGCTGTAGACATAGAAGGTTCCCTCTCTGCTGGCACCTCCGGTAACACCGTCACGAAAGTAGACGAAGAAAGTGGTGCCCCTGACCCCGGCAACGGCCGTGGGAGTGTGAACCTCGTACACACTGTCCGGGGTGGCTTTTACCAGGACGCTCTGGACCTTGCCCCTCAGGAGATCGATGGTACCCGTCCGCTTATCGGCGTCAAAGAGAAACTCCGTTACCCGCAGACGCGAGAGCGGGGCGAGCCGGGTGACGCTGTCATCGATGAAAGTCAGCTCCAGGCGCGACTTCGTCATGGTGCGCAGGAAATCTCCCATATGGACCTCGTCGCCCACCGCGGCGGGCCGGGCGGGATCGTCACCCCGGGTGATGTCGGCCCGGCCTTCGATGGCGGTCACAATGCCGACGGGAGTCGCCAGGGCCGTAAAAGGGAGGAGCGAAACCAGGGCCAGAAGGACAAACGCAATCCATAATTTTCTCATGATAAAGGCCTCCTCTTGGATCAGAACTTGTACTCTATGCCCGTTGTGACGACATGCCGCGTGTAGGTGTTCAGGACGTCATTCGAACGGTTTCTCAACCCTGAATACGAAACGATGGCGTTGAGCTGTCTCGTCACCTCCCAGGTCAGCCCGAGGGAAAGGGAGTATTGGTTGTCCTTGCGCTTTTTGTCCAGGAGTATAAAACCGCCTCCCAGGGGTTCCGGGTAGGGGAGGGTATAACTGAAGTCGCGCAGGAAGTAGCCGATGCTTGCCTGGATCTTGACATCGTCGGCAATGGGGAAGATGGTGTTGAGGCTGAACCGGTGTCCCCGGTTGTCATATCGAAGTCCGTCGGCGTTTTCGTCGGTAAACTCGTACCGGGCGTTGAAGAAGGAATCACGGGCGAAGAGCCACACCCAGCTCACGTAGGCCCTGATACCTTCGCTGTCACGGTCGTTCTCGATATCGGGAGGCACGACGGGCTGGAAATAGTTGTTGACGGCATATCCGGCAAATACTTCAATGATGTTGGTGTTGTTGAGCAGGTAGCGGTAGAGGGGGCCCGCCGACAGCATTTCCACATAGCGCCTGCCGCCCAGCATATAGTGGCCGTAGCTGACGTTGAAGTTGAGCGCCGATCGCTCGAAACGGTACCCCGGGTTGAGCGAGACGATGTTGCCGATCATGTTGTGGGTTGAGGCGTTCTTGTCGAGAAAAACGGTTCCCAGTGAATAGCTGGCGTTGAAGAGCTTCCGCCCCTCGAGAACGGGAACGTAATCGATCCTGAAGGAAGGCGTGAAGGCCAGGCTCGATTCGTTGGTGATACCGCCGGCAATCGCCGAGTCCTCCGGTTTGGATATGACGTTGCTGTCCATTCGGCCGAAAAGGCCCAGGGTAAAGCGCCAGGGGCGTTCCAGAAAAACACGCTGGTCCACCAGATCCTGGTAACGCCGCGCGTAGGTTCCCAGGTCCGTCGCCGGATCAGCTACCACGGCAGCCTGGAAGCGCTCGCCGGCCTCCCTGAACTTGCGGGCCATCATGTAGGAGAGGCCGATCTGGAAATCCGCCGACTGGGTTATCTTCGGATCAAGCTTCTTCGCCCGTTCAAAGGCTTCCACGGACTCCGGGTGTTTGCCTTCCTTCTGAAGAACCAGGCCCTTGAGAAATGACACCGTCGCCGGGAGGACATCCTCTTTTTCCGCAAGGGCTATCCAGCGGTGTGCCTCCTCGAGGTTGCCCAGCCGGTAGTGGGTGTTGATCAGTTCAGGGAGAGCTTCTCTGATGCGCGGTTCCAGGGTGACGGCATCCTGGAAGTGAGGAAGGGCTTTCTGGTAGTCCATGATCTGTTTGTAGGCCATGCCCAGCATGAAGGCGGCAAGCGACGATTGGGGCAGGAACTCCCGGACGGCTGTCAGCGTCTCGATGGCTTCTTCATAATAGTCCATCCGGTATTCCCTGATACCCCGCTGCAGCAGTTCCTCAGGAGACTCATTGCCGGATGCCTGGGATGCAGGGACAACAAAACACAGGATCAGAAACAACCCGGCAAGAAATATCGAAGACTGTCGTTTCACGGTGCCACCTCTCTCGTTGATGTTTGTACGGTATCACCCTTTCCGTGACGTTCCCGGAGCCCATGACGGTCAAGTGTTGCGACGAATCGAATCAAGTGTTTTTTATAATACGTGTCTTCCACGTGAAAGCAAGGACTTTTCTCTACAATACAGACACGGATCTTTTTTTTTCGCAGCGTTTCGGCTCTTCGGTTTTTCCTCAGTCATCGGGATGTGCTCCCCATGCCTCAGGAACTGTTTATTTATAAAGCCGTCCTTCATCGGATGTTTTCCGACTATTCCGGGAACGACATCTTCCGATGGTTGTAATGATCCGGTATCATCCCAGAAGCGGCACTGTAACGCAAGAAAATATGGAACATATCCGTGCAGGGCACAGAGGGCGAACCGTCGGCGGGACAGCTGAGAGCGGTATTGAGAAAAAGGGTCGGCAAACAGTGCCGACCCTTCTTTTCGACTGGTGGGTCAGGGCAGAATTGAACTGCCGACACCCGGATTTTCAGTCCGGTGCTCTACCGACTGAGCTACCGACCCATTTTATTTCGTTTTGAGACCTTGAAATGACAAAATTAAAAGGTCTCGTTTTCTACTCACCCCGGAGGAATCAGTAGATCCTGTGAGGAATCGATGATTAGCCGATTCAAATTTTTTTGTCAAGCACTTTCCCCTCCCGTCGATATCAGGTTTGAGTGCCTGTTTCATCGAAACCGTTTCAAGGGGAAGAAAGAGAAATGTGCCGGGCCGTCCTGTCCGGGGAAAGGCTTCTTTCCTGATCCGGCGTCCGCTTTCGCCCCCGTGTCCTGATCACGAGAGTTCCCGCAATTTTGTCGTGCCAGCCCTGCTTTCTGCCGTCGAAGGCGGCCCAGAGAAAACCCAGGCACAGGAACATGTACGACACCAGGTATCCGACCCAGCGGAGAAAGGCATATCCCAGGGTCATCTCTTCCCCGGTATCCCGAATGACTTTGACACCCACAACCCATTTCCCCGGTGTCTGCCCGCCTGCTCCGTGAAAGATGGTGTAGTAGGCCATATTCATGAGCACGCCGACGGAAAGGTATACATAGCTCGTGACGAAGGTCGAATAGCTCCCCATGGACTGTCCCATGGAATCGGGGAGGGTGAATCGAATGGTTATGAAGGCAAGGGCTATGAGGAGCTGGATGATCAGTCCATCCATCCAGATGGCCAGGGCGCGGCGCCAGAACCCTCCGTAGCGATGGTACCTCATTGGACATCGTTCCTTTCCGGCGACGTTCCGATGGATCCGATTTCGTACTGGATAATCGACAGGATGACCAGGGCCGCCGTCTCGACTCTCAATATGCGGCGTCCCAGGTGCGCCGTCATGAAGCCCCGGTTCCGGGCGGCGGTTGCCTCGTCCCTGGAAAAGCCCCCCTCGGGGCCGACAACGATGGAAATCTCTGACAGATCGGGCCTGAAGGGCGTGCTGAAAATATCCCTGATGCCCCGATGGTGTTCCTCTTCCCAGAAGAAGAGAGGGAGGCTTGCCCGGGCCCCTTCATCTATCATGGCTTCGAAGGTCCTGATTTCAGAAACCTCGGGAACAATGGCATTGCCGCACTGTTTTGACGCTTCAGCGGCAATCTTCCGCCAGCGTTTCACCCGCGCTGCCGCCTTTTCGCCCGTGAGTCTGGGTATTGTCCTGGAGGAGGTGAAGGGGATGATGGTCCTCACGCCCAGCTCGGTTGCCTTCTGAACGATAAAATCCATCTTGCCTTCCTTGGGAAGTGCCTGGGCCAGAATCACCGGCGGCGCCGGATCGTCGACGGGTCGTTCTTCCCGGATTTCCAGGCGTACCCGGGAGGCACCGAAATCATCGATGACGGCCTCGTATTCATTGCCGACACCGTCAAAGAGAATCACCGTATCACCGACCTTCAGCCTCAGGACATGCTTCAGGTAGTGAAAGTCCTCCCGGTCCAGCTCGGTCATTGTTGTTCCCGGCCTCAGGGCCGGCCGGTACACCCGCTGAACCGACACGTCAGGGGTCCCTTTTTTTGAAGGTGAGGCAGAGCCATTCCTTTTCATCCCGACGATCGGTGACGGTGACGCCGTCGTCCTCAAAAATCTGTTCGAGCCGGCTTCCATATGTGTCGATGATGCCCGAGGCGACAAGATAACCGCCCGGCGCCATCATGGTGACGAGCCTGTCGCGGAGGTTCATCAGGGCGGGAGCCGTGAGATTTGCCACGATAAGGTTGAAGGTTCCTTCCATGTCGGAGGCATCCCGGTTGACCAGCCGGATCCGGTCGTGAAGATCGTTTATGGCTATGTTGACGGCCGCTATTTCCACGGCAAGCGGGTCCAGGTCGATGGCGGTCACGAGATCGGCGCCCAGCATGGCGCAGCACATGGCCAGGATGCCCGTGCCCGTTCCGATGTCGAGAACATTCCAGCCCTCCGGCGGTGTCTGTTTCAAGATGATATCTTCAATGGCATTGACCGAGAGTCGCGTGGAGGCGTGCTGACCCGTTCCGAAAGCCATACCCGGGTCGATGTCGATGACAATTTCTCCCCCCTCGGACCGGTAGCGTTCCCAGGTGGGCTTTATGACGATGTTCTTGCTGATGCGCAGGGGCTTGAAATACTTTTTCCACCGCTCGGCCCAGTCCGGATCGGAAATGGTTGAGGTGGAGTATGACGGAGCCTCCAGTTCCGGGAAGAGTTCCTTCAGACTTGCCGTGTAAGTCTCGAGGGACGAGAGCTTCTTCGCTACCTCCCCGGTGTCGGGCAGGTATGCCTTGATTGTGACCGTCTTCGGGGGGTCCTCGGGGAAATCGTTGAAAGGGCCCTGGATTGATTCTTCTTCAAAGACGCCCCGGGTTCCCAGTTCATCCAGGAAGTTTGCAAGAGGATCCGACAGCAGCGGCGGGGTCCTGACTACAATTTCAATCCACGATTCCCTGGCTGGGGTCGTTGTCATACATCCTCCTCGGGCGCCTGAACCGCGCCACTTCGGTATATCCTCTTTCATCTGATAATTCAAGCTGCTTGAGTTTTCCCTGTCTTCATGGTAACGAAACCAAATTACACAAGGGACGGTTGCGCGGCCATGACGGTCTACTATCCACTGTTTCTGAATATAATGAACCGACACTGTATTGTCATCGGTGCCGGTGATGTCGCGGCGAGAAAGTCGGTCCGTCTGATCGAATGCGGCGCCCGGGTGACCGTGGTGGGACGTTTATTGACACCCGAGCTGGCCCGCATGCGTGACGAGGGAGTTCTCTCCCACATCGATGATGACTACAGGAGTGAACACATCGAAGGTGCCTTTCTCGTCATCGGGGCAACCGATGACGAGGCCGTTAACCGGCGCGTTCATGGCGACGCTGAAGCGGCGGGACTGCTGGTGAATATCGTCGACTGTCCCGAATTATGCACCTTCATCCTGCCTGCCCTGGTTCGAAAAGGTGACCTGGCGGTGGCCGTCTCCACCGGGGGGAAAAGTCCCGCTCTTGCCCGGATGATACGGATGAACCTGGAAACGCTTCTGGACGACGGGTACGGTCCCCTGTTGCGGGTGCTGGGGAACCTGCGAAGACGCATACTGGCCCGGGCCAGGCCGGCCGACGAGAACAGGCTCACCTTCGAATCTCTCATCTATTCACCCCTCATGATACTTCTCAAGGAAGGCCGGCTGGACGAGGCACGGAATCTTGTCATGGAGCTGACGGGCGAAGAGATGGACCCGGCGGAACTCGAGGCGGCACAAACCGGAAACAATAATTATTTCGGTGACGACTGATGGATGCATTGTTTTTCAGGGCCGCCCTGGTAATCTACCTGGCAGGCACGGCGGGGTTCACGGCGTCGCTCCTTCTGAAAAGGGTTGCCCTGGCCCGGCTGTCCACCTGGGTGTTCGCGGCGGCTTTCGCCCTGCACACGGTCTTTATCGGTCTGCGCTGGTGGGGGTCAGGGTACAGCCCGGCGGTCAACCTGTCCGAGGCGCTTTCGTTTATCGGCTGGGCTATCGCGGCGGTGTATTTTCTCTTTCAGGCATTGACAAAAACGCGGGTACTCGGAGCGTTTGTAGCCCCTCTCTCGCTGGTGATGGTCATAGCCTCATCGGCGGGCATCATGGGCCCGTCCCCCGCGGGACAGGACCTGAAAACCTGCTGGGTGACGGTCCATGTCATTTTTTCGCTCACCGGATCGGCTCTCTTTGCCCTGGCGTGCTGCGCGGCCCTCATGTACCTGATCCAGGACGGCCTGATACGCCGGAGGAAGATTCACGAATTGTATCGGGTTCTTCCGTCGCTGGGCGACCTGGACAGGATAAATCATCTCAGTGTCCTCTGGGGCTTTCTTCTCCTTACCCTGGGCATCATCGCCGGATCGGTGTGGGCCCGCACCGCCTGGGGAAGCCATCTGCCCTGGGACCCCAAGCAGATCGCCACACTGGCGGCCTGGTTCCTCTGCGGGGTTCTGCTGCACCAGAGGCTTGTCATCGGCTGGAAGGGGCGCCGGGCGGCATTCCTGTCCATGGGGGCCTTCGCGATACTGCTGTTCGCCTTTGTGGGGGTCAATCTGTTTTTTACTACAATACACACGTTTTAAGCGGTAACCATGCATATTGTCATCCTGGGAATGAATCATAGAACGGCCCCGTTGGCCCTGCGAGAGCGCCTTACGATAGCCTGCGAGGACCAGGGCAGGACCGTGGAAGCGGTGAAGAGCATTCCCCATGTGCGAGAAGCCCTCTACCTGGCGACGTGCAACAGAGTTGAGGTGCTGGCCTCCGTCGGAGACGTGAAGCGGGCCATGGAAAGCCTGAAGGAGTTCATTCTTTCTCATGGAAACCTTCCCGCCCGGGAGATGGAGGTCTGCCTGTATCGCTACCGGGACGAGGAGGCCGTGCGGCACCTCTTCCGGGTGGCATCAAGCCTCGACTCCATGATCATGGGCGAGCCCCAGATACTGGGGCAGATGAAGGAAGCCTATCGCCTGTGCGTTGAAAAGCGGACCACCGGTGTTATCATGAACCGTCTGCTGCACCAGGCCTTTCGCGTGGCAAAGAGGGTGAGAACGGAGACAGGAATCGCTGAAAACGCTGTTTCCGTGGGCTACACGGCAGTGGCACTGGCAAAAAAAATCCTGGGGAGCCTGGAGGGCACGTCCGTCCTTCTCGTGGGGGCCGGTGAAATGGCCGAACTGGCGGCGCGGCATCTGAAGAACAACGGGGCGACGAGGATCATCGTGGCCAACAGGACCGTCGAAAACGCCCGTGCCCTGGCGGGAGTATTCGGAGGGACGGCGTTTGGGTTCGACGCGTTGCCCGGTATTCTGGGGGATGCGGACATCATTATCACCTCCACGGGCGCTCCGGGATACATCATCGATCGTCCGCTGGTATCGGCAGCCCTGCGCCGTCGGAAAAACCACCTGCTTTTTCTCATAGACATAGCTGTTCCACGGGACATCGATCCCGGTGTGGGCGCTATGGACAACGTTTATCTTTACAACATCGATGATCTTCAGCAGGTGGTTGACGAGAACCTGAAGAGCCGCATGGCCGAGGCGGCCAGGGCCGAAGAAATCATCAGCGGTGAGGTGGCTCTCTTCACCCGCTGGCGGGCGACTCTCGATGCGGTTCCCACGATTGTGGACCTCAAAAACAGGGTGGAGGACATCACCAGGGGAGAGCTTGACCGATCCATGTCATGGATGACCGGGCTCGGCGAGGAAGAGCGCGGCAATGTTGAAACCCTGATCAGGTCGGTAACCAACAAGATTCTTCACGGACCGGTGACGAGCCTCAAGGAAGAATGTGAAAACGGCGGCGGTCACGCCTATGTGGCGGCACTGAGGCGTCTTTTCGGACTCGACGAAGAGGTGTAACGCGCTGAGGGAGGTCTGCAATCGAACGGACAGTGCGTATCGGAACCAGGGGCAGTGACTTGGCCCTCGTTCAGGCTCGGAGTGTTGCCGAGTCGCTGCGAAAGCATCACCCGGGACTTGTCTGTGAGGTCGTTCCCATTAAGACCAGGGCCGACAGGCTGCAGGAGATGAGCATCGCCGAACTGGGCGGGAAGGGTGTTTTTGTCAAGGAAATCGAGGCGGAGCTTCTGAAAGGCTCTATCGACCTCGCTGTACACAGCATGAAGGACGTTCCGGTGGAACTGCCGGAAGGCCTTGAGATGGCAGCCTATCCCCGACGTGAAGACCCGCGGGACATCCTGGTGACGAAGGGAGAGGCCCTGCTGGAAAATCTGCCGCCGGGGGCCCGGATAGGGACGGGGTCACTCCGGCGCCGTATGCAGCTCCTGAAGGTGAGACCGGACCTGACGATCATTCCCATACGGGGAAACCTGCGGACGAGAATAGACACAATCGAGAAGCAGGGGCTCCAGGGGATCATCCTGGCGGCGGCGGGCATGGCTCGCATGGGCTGGCTCCGGGAAGTATCCCAGTTCCTTTCTCCCGACGTGATTCTTCCCGCGGCGGGTCAGGGTGTCCTGGGTATCGAGATCCGCCGTGATGATCGGGACATAAAAGAGCTTGTCTCCCCGCTCAATCACCCCGAGACGGTGCTTGAAATCCTTGCCGAACGGGCCTACCTTGGTCGCCTCGGCGGCGGCTGCCAGGTTCCCATCGCGGGTTATGCAAGGGTTGAGGGTGACTCCCTCAGGATCAGCGGACTGGTGGGGACACCCGACGGCCGGGTCCTGATCGGAGAAACACTCCGTGGCGGACGTCACGAAGGGGCGGCTCTCGGCCGGGCGGCGGCCGACTCGATTCTTGCCCGTGGCGGACGAAGGGTGCTTGACATTGAGTACGGTTCCTGCTGATGGCCGACGGTCTGATACTGAGGAGAAAAACAATCCCCGGCCGCGGGACCGGGATCTGCCGACCCCGGCGGCGGGGTCGGCACTGAGGGTAGAGCCTATGCGAAACATGGGGAAAGTATACATCATCGGTGGAGGGCCGGGAGACCCGGGACTCGTCACCCTTCGGGCCGTCGAGTGCCTGTCGCGGGCGGACGTGGTTGTCTACGATCATCTCGTCAACAGGGAGATACTGGATCACGCCCCCGGCGAATCCCGCCGGATATACGTGGGGAAACAGGGGGGGGACCACACGCTTTCCCAGGACGACATCAACATGATCCTCGTTGAGGAGGCCCGCGGAGGGCACGTGGTGGCGCGGCTCAAGGGCGGCGATCCCTTCATTTTCGGTCGCGGCGGGGAAGAGGCGCTGGTTCTCGCCGATCACGGGATACCCTTCGAAATCATCCCCGGCATCAGCTCGGCCGTCGCGGTGCCGGCCTATGCCGGGATTCCCCTGACCCAGCGGAAGTTCACCTCCACGGTGGCCTTTGTCACGGGGCACGAAGATCCAACGAAGCCTGAAAGCCGCCTCCACTGGGAACACCTGGCGCCTCTTGAAACACTGGTTTTTTTGATGGGCGTGAAAAACCTTCCAACGATCACGGAAAAACTCATCGAGCACGGGAAAGATCCGGAAACACCGGCGATTCTTGTCCGATGGGGGACCACTGCAGATCAGGAGACAGTGGTTGGGACCCTGGGAAGCATCGCAGCGCTGGCCCGTGAACGAGGCATGACGCCACCGGCGATCTTCGTGACCGGCGACGTGGTGGCTCTGCGAGACAGGCTTGCCTGGTTCGAAAAGAAGCCCCTCTTCGGGAAGGGTATCGTTATCACACGGCCCGAGGGACAGGCCCGTGAATGTGCGGACATGCTTCGTGAACGGGGAGCCCGGGTTATTGTTTTCCCCGTCATTTCCATTGTTCCCCATGAAGACACCGGCAGGTTCGACGAGGCCCTTGGCGTTCTCGATTCCTACCAGTGGGTCATATTCACCAGCGCCAACAGCGTCCGCTTCTTTTTTGACCGTCTTCGAAGCCTCGGCAGGGATTTACGGGATCTGAAGGGCCTTCGCGTGGCCGCTATCGGCCCCGCCACGGCGGCGGCCATCGAGGCAAAGGGAATCAGGGTTGACATAGTCCCTGAAGAATACATCTCGGAGGGGGTGGTAAAAGCCTTCGAAAGCCTGGACCTGGAGGGTGTCAAAATCCTGCTTCCCCGGGCGGAAACGGCCCGTGACGTGATTCCCCGTGAACTTGAGGCCCGGGGGGCCTGCGTTGACGTGATACCCCTCTACCGCGCGACAGGTTCGGGCCGTGACGGCACGGAACTGATCGGGCTCATGAAGGAGGGCCTCGTGGATGTACTCGCCTTTACGAGTCCCTCAACGGTGACCCATTGTATCGACATGATCGGCGGTATCGAAAACATACCCCCTTCCGTCGCCGTCGCCTGCATCGGACCCGTAACGGAAGCGGCGGCGCGGAAAGCCGGCCTGAGAGTGGACATCATGCAGGGCCCCTATGACATGAAGGGCTTTGCGGCTGCCATCGAGGAGGGGTTGAAAGAAAAACGATGATAGGTGTTTCAAAACTATACTGCGGGGGTGTCGAGCCGTCGGATGTTCTGCGCTACGGTTCTGATTCCGGGAGCCTTCCGTCGCAGCTGCTCCAGTTTTCCGCCGACAAGAAACCCGTAGTGGTGTGGAACGTAACCAGGCGGTGCAACCTGAAGTGCGTGCACTGCTACTCAAGCTCTCAGAATGTGACCTATGCCGACGAACTCGACACGCTGCAGGGCAGGGCGCTCCTGTCGGATATGGCCGATTACGGTTGTCCCGTAGCGCTTTTTTCCGGTGGCGAGCCTTTCATGAGAAGCGACCTTCCCGAACTGGTCCGCTACGCCGTCGACCGGGGCATGCGCGCCGTCATCTCCACCAACGGCACTCTCGTCACGCCGCGGCAGGCACGGATTTACGCTGATATCGGCCTGTCCTATGTGGGGGTGAGCCTCGACGGGACAGGCCCCGTGCATGACCGCTTCAGGGGCGTCGGAGGGGCCTTTGAAGCCGCCATGCGGGGTATCAGGAACTGCCGGGACGCGGGCATCAAGGTGGGTGTCAGGTTCACCCTCACCCGCTCGAACGTGGATCAGGTGCCGGCCATTTTTGACCTGGCGGAGGCTGAAGGAATACCCCGGCTCTGTTTCTATCATCTGGTCTATTCGGGACGCGGTTCCGCTCTTATCGATGAAGACCTTGATCATCGTGAGACCCGGGCCGCTGTGGACCTCATTCTTGACCGCACGAAAGACCTGTACCGCCGGGGTGTGCCAAAGGAAGTCCTCACCGTCGACAACCATGCCGACGGGCCTTACCTGTACCTGCGTCTTCTGCGGGAGGACCCGGAACGGGCCGCCGAGGTGATGAAGCTGCTTTGCATGAACGAGGGAAACAACTCGGGCCGGGGCATCGGCTGCGTCAGCTGGGACGGCGAGGTCCATCCGGACCAGTTCTGGCGTTCCGTTTCCCTGGGTAACGTGAAAAATCGTCCCTTTCATGAGATCTGGGAGGATCGGGGAAACGGGCTGCTGATGCGACTGAAGGACAAGAAACTCCATGTCCGGGGCCGCTGCGCCTCCTGTCGATGGCTCGATATCTGCGGAGGTAATTTCAGGGCCCGGGCGGAAGCGGCGACGGGAGACATCTGGGCTGAAGACCCGGCCTGCTACCTGACGGACGAGGAAATCGACAAGGAGGGCTGACCATGCAGTACCCCGAATACCGGCCACGACGGCTGAGAAAAAATGAGAACCTGAGACGGCTGATCAGGGAAACACGCCTGTCCGTTGACAGCCTCGTGTGTCCGCTGTTCGTCGTTCCCGGTTCAAAAGTGAAGAAACCGATCACCTCCATGCCGGGACAGTTCCAGGTATCCGTTGACCATCTGGTGAAGGAAGCGGCGGTGATTCGAGACCTGGGGATTCCCGCGGTGCTTCTCTTCGGTATTCCCGAGAAGAAGGATGAGCTGGCCGGCGGAGCCTTCGCGAGAAAGGGCATCGTGCAGAGGGCCGTCTCGGCATTGAAAGAATCGATTCCCGACATGATGGTCATCACCGATGTATGTCTATGCGAGTACACCAGCCACGGCCACTGCGGCATGCTCGACGGCGATGACGTGGACAACGATACCACGATCCAGGTACTGGGTGAAACGGCCCTTTCCCACGCCAGGGCCGGCGCCGACATGGTGGCACCCTCGGCCATGATGGACGGCCAGATCCTGGCCGTTCGTGAAGCCCTCGACGAAGGAGGGTATGAGTCAACGCCCGTCATGGCTTACTCGGCCAAGTACGCGTCGTCTTTCTACGGGCCTTTCAGGGAGGCCGCCGAAAGCGCGCCGCAACGGGGGGACAGGAAGTCCTACCAGATGGACCCTGCCAACAGTGACGAGGCCATCAGGGAAATGACCCTGGACGTGGCGGAAGGGGCGGACATTCTCATGGTGAAGCCGGCACTCGCCTACCTCGACGTCATACGCAGGGCCAGGGAGGAGTTTGATCTGCCCCTCGCTGCCTACAACGTAAGTGGTGAATACGCCATGGTCAAGGCGGCGGCGGCCATGGGGCACCTTGACGGTGAGCGCGCCATGATGGAGATCCTGCTGTCGCTGCGGCGGGCCGGCGCCGACATAATTATAACCTATCACGCGAAGGAAGCGGCAGAAGTGCTTTTAAAATAAAGAAAAAAGGGATTACTAGTGGTACAAAACCGACCATCGATCATTCTGCCCCATGACCTTCGCATGGTGGCCTGGGAAATAACACGGAGCTGCAACCTGGACTGTATCCACTGCCGGGCGGCGGCCAAGTACGGTCCCTACGAGGGGGAACCGGCCACGGAACAATGCCTGGCACTGTTGGACGACATCGCCTCTCTGGGAACTCCCGTGGTGATTCTCACGGGGGGTGAGCCCTACCTTCGGGAAGATATATTTTACGTGGCCGCCGAAGGGGACCGGCGGGGGCTTCGTATGGTTCTCGCCACGAACGGTACCATGGTGACTGACGAAATCGCGCGAAAAACCAGGGAGGCGGGCATCAGGCGCGTGAGCATCAGTATCGACGGGGCGGACGGGACAAGCCACGATACCTTTCGGGGCGTACACGGCGCCTACGACGCCGCGCTCAGGGGAATCGAGGCCTTTCGACAAGCGGGAGTTGAGTTCCAGGTGAACACCACGGTAACAGAGCGGAATCGAGGAGAACTGGACCTGATCATGAAACGGGCTGAGCGGCTCGGTGCGGCGGCTCACCACATATTTCTCCTGGTCCCCACGGGGCGGGCCCGGGACATGGCACACCAGGCCATGGGACCCGATGAATACGAGGAAACCCTTCTCTGGTACCACGAGCGTGAGAAAGGCTGTTCCATGCAGTTGAAAGCCACCTGTGCCCCCCAGTATTACCGCATTTATCACCAGAACAGGAACAACCGGGAGAACGACCCGGGACGGGGCGGTGAACTTCACACCATGACCCGGGGCTGTATGGGGGGCAGTTCCTTCTGCTTCATCTCCCACCGGGGGCAGGTGCAGCCCTGCGGGTTTCTGGAAATCGATTGCGGACAGCTGTCCTGTCAGAGTTTTCAGGAAATCTGGGAGGATTCTCCCATTTTCCGTGACCTGAGGAATCTCTCTCGCTATGAGGGGAAATGCGGTCGCTGCGAATTTATCCGGGTTTGCGGGGGTTGCCGGGCCCGCGCATACGAGGCGACAGGCAGTTACCTGGCTGAAGAGCCGCTCTGTCCCTGGGAACCCGGAAGCGGCAGGAGCGGTTCGTTTGCCGGGGAAAGATGAGCTGTACAATGGATGATCGTGACAGGACCCTTCTCACCATGCTGCAGGGCGACTTTCCCCTGGAAAAAAATCCCATTGCCGTGGTGGCCGGCAGGCTGGGCATGGACGAAGGGGACGTGCGCGACCGGGTGAAGCGGCTGAAAGAGGAGGGCGTCATCAGGAGAATCGGCGCCGTCTTCGACCGTGAAGCCCTTGGCTGGGAAGGGACTCTCTGCGCCGCCAAGGTTCCCGGCGACCGACTCGATGTCTTTGTGGGGGCGGTAAACGCTATACCCGGTGTTACTCACAACTACCGCCGCAACCACGACTGGAATGTCTGGTTCACGCTCATCGCGGCCTCACGGGGCGATATCGACCGCATTCTTGAAACCCTGCGCGCGCAGACGGGCATTACGGATATCGTGGACATGAAAACCCTTCGCACCTTCAAGATCAACGCCGCCTTCGACCTGCGGCCGCGTGCTCCGACAAAATGATTGATTCTTGCCGATTCACTATGGTAACGGAAAAGCACTTTTTTTCTTTCCGCCGCCATAAAAATCCTGTACGGGAGGAACCCCATGTCACCAGCATCCATGAAAGTAATGCCCCGCTGGATTCCGCTTCTTGGTGGAGTCCTGGGATCCACCACCTGCGGTCTGCTCCTCTATGCCTGGAGCGTTTTCATTCAACCCCTGAGCGCCGAGTTCGGCTGGAACCGGGCGGAGATATCCATGGCTTTTTCCATCTGCGCGCTCATGTTCGGACTCATAACCTTCGTATCGGGGAAAATGAGCGACCGCTTCGGCCCCAGGATCGTGGTCATTATCGGCTCCATCATTCTGGGGGTCGGATTTACCGCCGCAGGCTTCATCCAGGAGAAATGGCAGCTCTATCTGACCTATGGATTTATCGCGGGGACAGGCGGCGGCCTCGTCTATCTGCCTCCCATAGCCACGGCCCCCAAGTGGTGGCCTGACCGGAGGGCCCTTGCCACGGGTTTCGCCGTTGTCGGGCTGGGTCTTGGTTCATTCATCATGGCCCCCCTGGCGACCAAGATCATCGGCCACCCCGGTCTGGGGTGGCGGTATGTCTTTATCTACGCGGGCATCGCCATGGGCATCATGGGCCTTGTTTCCGCCTTCTGCCTGAACAATCCGCCCCCGAAGTGGAAACCCGCCGGCTGGAATCCTCCCCGGCCGGCGGAAATGGGAGAAAAGGTGATTTCCCGTGATTATACCTTCAGCGAGGCCGTACGGACCCGCCAGTTCTGGATGCTGTACCTTGCCTATTTCTGCGGTTGCTTCGCGGGCCTCATGGTCATCGGGCATGTGGCGGGCCACGGCACCGACTCGGGGCTGACCGCTATGCAGGCCGCCATGGCCGTGAGCGCCCTGGCTGTGTTCAATGCCGTAACACGCATCCTGATCGGCTACGTGGCGGACAAGATCGGCGCCAAAGTTTCCCTCATCGTGATCCTGGCCCTGCAGGTAGTGGCCCTGCTGTTCCTCTACCCGGCGGGCAGCAGCGTGGTCTTCCTCGTCGTCATAGCGGCCGTGATCGGCTGGAACTACGGAGGCATGTTCACGCTGTTTCCCTCTGCCTGTCTGCAGTATTACGGGCCAACGGCGCAGGGAGCCAATTACGGACTTCTGTTCACCGCGTTCGGTTTGGCGGGTTTTTTCGGTCCCCTGGTGGGCGGCATGCTGAAGGATTCCACAGGAACCTACTCGGTCCCGTTCATTGCCGGTGCGGCGGTGGTGGCCCTTTCAGTGATTACCATCGCCCTTTCGAAGGCTCCCGGCAGGAAAGAGGCCTGATGTCTCCCGGCCGTCAAGGAAGGAAGGTGAGAGCGGGTGTCGGATAACCGTGATTACCCCACTCTGGTTCTCGTGGACGGCACCAACTATGTCTACCGGGCCTTCTATGCCATTCGTGAACTTTCAAACTCGAAGGGCTTCCCCACGAACGCCATATACGGCTTCACCACCATGCTGATGAAGCTGATCCGGGAACAGGAACCGGACTACATGGCCGTCGTGTTCGACGCGAAGGGACCCACCTTCCGCCATGAAGCCTACGATCAGTACAAGGCGAACCGGCCTGTCATGCCCGATGATCTCGTTCTTCAGATCCCCCGCGTCAAGGATGTGGTGCGAGGCTTTGCCATTCCCGTCATAGAGAGGGAAGGTGTCGAAGCCGACGATATCATCGGTACACTGGCAAAATCAGCCGATGCCCGGGGTGTCCGGGTAAAGATAGCCTCCGGAGACAAAGACCTGCTGCAACTGGTGACCGCCCGGGTCACCATTGTGGATACAATGAAGGACAAATCCTACGACATGGATGGTGTAGTGGAACGCTTCGGGGTTCCGCCGGACCGGGTTGTCGACGTACTGGGACTTGCCGGAGACTCTTCCGACAACATACCGGGCGTGCCGGGAATCGGAGAAAAGACAGCCGTAAAACTGGTGAGTAACTACGGTTCCCTGGATGACATACTGAGCCGTCTTGAGGAGTTGAAGGGGGGCCGACTGAAAAGCAATCTCATGGAATATGCCGACCAGGCGCGCTTGAGCCGGGAGCTTGCGACCATCAGGACCGATCTGGATCTTGATGTATCACTTGAAGACCTGGTGCGACAAAATCTCGACGCCGACGCCTTGAGGGCTCTGTTCTCGGAATTTGAATTTTCATCGCTGCTGCAGCAGGTGCAGGGCCGAGAGGCCCCCGGTGACCGTAGTTATACGCTGATTACCCGTGAAGAGCATCTTCACGACCTTTCGAGGCTCCTCCGGGAGGCGGGAAGTTTTTCCTTTGAATTCGTCACCGGCCGGGAGATTCCTCAGCGGGGCATTGAACCGGTCGGACTGGCCCTTTCAGCCCGGCCGGGGGAGGCCTGGTATATTCCCATCGGGAAGGAGGAAGATGGCGTCGGACTCGAGCCGGAGTCCCTCTATTCATCGTTGGGGCCGGTTTTTTCAGATCCCGCGATTCTCAAAACCGGTCACGACCTCAAGAAGGCCTTTCTTGTCCTCGCGACAAACCGCATTACCCTCGCGGGGGCCGACTTTGACACCATGGTGGCAGCCTGGCTCCTCGATGCATCGAAGAGGGACTACAGTCTTCAGTCACTTGCCGCCCGATACCTGAACCGTCGTCTTCCGTCGCCGGAGGAACTGACGGGGAGCGGTGCCCGTGCCCTATCGATCCGTGATGTCCCTCCGGACAAGGCCGTCGACTGTTTCTGCCGGTCAGTGGACGTCCTCTCGAGCCTGAAGCCCCTGTTGGAAGACGAAATCAGGAAAGAGGGACTGGCCGAGCTGTTCAGGGAGATTGAAATGCCCTTGGTGGAAGTTCTGGCTGCCATGGAGTTTTACGGAGTTCTTGTCGATGGCGGCCTCCTGGCGGACATGTCGAAGGATCTGGGGGAACTGCTCAGGCTCTCTGAAGAAAAGATTTATGCCCTGGCGGGAGAGCGATTCAATATCAATTCGCCCAGGCAGCTCCAGGTCGTACTCTTCGACAAGCTGGGAATGCCCCGGGGGCGCAAGACAAAAGAGGGATATTCAACGGACGTGGAGGTACTCGCGCGCCTTGCCCGCTCCTATGAATTGCCTGGAGAAATCCTGGCTTACAGGAGTCTTGCCAAACTGCGGTCCACCTACGTGGATGCCCTGCCTGAGCTTATCAATCCCGAAACGGGGAGAATCCACACATCCTATAACCAGACGGCAACGGCGACGGGACGGCTCTCCAGCAGCGATCCGAATCTGCAGAATATTCCCATCAGAACCACCGAGGGGAAGCGCATCCGCCAGGCATTCAAGGCACCCGAGGGCTGGGAACTCCTGTCGTCGGACTATTCGCAGATCGAACTGCGCATCCTGGCCCATCTTTCAGAGGATGAAGAGCTGATACAGGCCTTCGCCGATGGCGAGGACATTCACCGAAAGACGGCCTCCACGGTCTTCGGCGTTTTCCCGGCCCTGGTCAACGACGAGATGCGGCGGCAGGCAAAGGTCATAAACTTCGGTGTGATCTATGGAATGAGCCCCTTCGGGCTGGCTCGGGAACTGGGCATAACCCAGAAAATGGCAAAGATTTACATTGACGAATATTTCCAGCGTTTCCAGGGGGTCAGTCGCTTCATAGAGAAGGTGCTCGATCAGGCCAGGGAGGACGGTTTCGTGACTACCATCATGAAGCGGCGCCGGGCAATTCCTGAGATCAACAGCCCCATCGTTCAGGTCCGCCAGTTTGCCGAACGGGCGGCGGTGAACACGCCCATCCAGGGGTCCGCGGCGGATCTTATAAAGATCGCGATGCTGCGGATCGCCGGAGCCATCAAAGAAAAAGAATTCTCCGCCCGTATGATCATGCAGGTTCACGACGAACTTGTCTTTGAAGTCCCCCGGGAAGAACGAGACAGCCTTGCGGATCTCGTGAAAAAGGAAATGGAAGGTGTCATCACCCTGAAGGTTCCGCTTGAAGTGCATATCAGGAGCGGCGGCGACTGGGACGAGGCGCACTGACGAAGTGCCCTGGTTTCTCGAAAGATGCTGTACGCTGCCTCCAATATATGAGATACTGCGGAACACCCGAAGTCACCGGTGCCGTTCCGACGTACAATGTGGCTCCGGTGATCGATGATTGAAATGGATTGCAGGCTGAAAGAAAAACGATGCCGGTTTTATCGAGAAGACATTTTCTGCGGGCAGCCGCCAGCCTGGCTGCACTGACGGGCATTTCCGGCGCGCCGTCCTTTGCTGCCGACGGACCCCGTCGGGGAGATCTCGCCACGCTGATCGACTGTACGCTCTGCGACGGGTGTGTGGATCACGCCGTTGCGCTTTGTGTCGCGGCCTGCAGGGAACGGGCCCTGGAGAGGATTCCCGATCCCGAACAACCGATTCCAAAGCTCTTTCCACGGGGACAGATCGAAGACTGGTCTGAACGGAAGGATGTTCTTGACCGGTTGACGCCCTATACGCAGATCTATGTGCAACGGGCCGATGTGGGGGAGGGTGACGACAGACGAACGGTTTATCTGCCGCGGCGTTGCATGCACTGCGACAATCCTCCCTGTGCTACCATCTGTCCCTTCACGGCGAACCACAAGTATCCCAACGGTGCCGTCGTCATCGATGACGACCTCTGCTTCGGCGGTGCAAAGTGCCGTGACGTCTGTCCCTGGGGTATCCCGCAGCGCCAATCCGGTCTCGGCATCTACTTGAATATTCTGCCGACCCTGGCGGGAAACGGTGTCATGTTCAAGTGCGACCTCTGTTATGATCGACTCATGAAGCAACGGGTTCCGCTCTGCGTAGAGGCGTGCCCCCGAGGTGCCATGATCATCGGATTGAGGCGGGACATATTCAACGAGGCGGAGCGAAGGGCGGCGCGGACGGGGGGCCGGCTCTACGGGAACACGGAAAACGGGGGCACGGGGACCATCTACCTGTCGCCTGTGCCCTTTGAGGATATAAATGCCGTTCTGGCCAAGGGGCCGGGCCGGCCGCACCTGGACCGGGTTGAACGACGGCTTGCCCGGGCATCCATTCTGGAAGCGTCAGTCCTCATGGCGCCGGTTGCCGGAATGGGTGCCGGGATCGCCGCGGCCGTGGCCGCACTGAAACAGAGAGGAAAAGACAACCGGGATGGCGGCGGCTGTGACTGATGGAATCCCGAGGAAGCAGGACCTGGTAAGGCGGCATGGACTGATAGAGATGGTCGAGCACTGGGCCGTCGCCCTGTCGGGAATCATGCTGATCGTCACCGGCCTGCTCGAACTGCCCGTGGGAAGGCGATACTATATTACCGAGATTCCCGGTTTTTCCTGGGCTGATGATTTTTTTGTCACCCTCTCGCTTCATTACGCGGCCGCCATCGTTTTCGTTGCCGTCGCTTTTTTCCATTTATTTTATCATGGGCTTCGGGGGGACGGAGGTCTTATTCCCCGGCGGGGTGATTTGAAAGCATCCATCGCGGTCATCAAATCATTTTTCGGCAAGGGCGAGGAGCCGCCTTTCGGGAAATACCTGCCGGAACAGCGCCTCGCCTACATGGGAATGGCGGCACTCATAGTACTGCTGGTACTCTCCGGACTGGTCAAGACCTACATGAACCTCCTGAACCCTCAGCTTTCACGGCCAATCGCCCTGACGGCCACCTGGATACACAATGGTGCTTTTTTTCTGTTTGTTCTCGCCTTTGTCGCCCATATCGCAGCCCTGCTGATAAAGCCGAACAGACCGCTTCTCAGAGGTATGTTCACAGGGTATGTCGGACTCGACTACGCCCGGAAACGGCATCCCCTGTGGATGGATGAACGTATGAAAAAGGACCGGAAAATCCTGCCGGGGGACCGGATAGAGGGAACCATCCATTCCACCGGCAGCAGCTCCGTCGAAAAGAGGGGTGAACAACCGACCGGCAGGATGACTGACCAACATGAAGGAGGAACAGGAGCCATGATTCTTGAACGAGAGTATCTTCCCTATGCATCGGGGGCATTGGAGCCCACTATCAGCGGAAGGACCGTTGATTTTCATTACGGCAAGCACCATGCCCAGTATGAGGCAAACGCGAACAAACTGATCGCGGGCAGCGGCCTTGAAGAGGAACCCCTGGAGATAATTTTGAAAACGATCGTGGATGACCCCTCGAAACGAGCGCTCTTCAACAACGCGGCCCAGCTGTGGAACCACACGTTTTACTGGAAATGCCTCACGCCGGGGGGAGGGGGAAGGCCGGGCGGGAAAATGCTGGAACTGATCACCGCCTCCTTCGGCGGTTTTGACCGGTTCCGGGAAGCCTTCCATGCGGCCGCCATGGGCCGGTTCGGCAGCGGCTGGGCCTGGCTGGTCATGCTCGAGGGCAAGCTTGATATCATGACCACTGCCGATGCCGATACTCCTGTAGCACGCGGTATCAAGGCCCTTCTTACGGTGGACGTCTGGGAACACGCCTATTATCTGGACTACCAGAACAGGCGGGCCGATTACCTGACCGGCGTCATGGACAATCTCGTCAACTGGGATTTTGCCCTGGAACAGTTGGAAAAATGATGCCGCGGGAGCGGCAAGGGCCCCCCGGGGCGGTACGGCCATGAACCCGGAGAAGAAGGGAGGGCGGGCAGTGCTGGAGTATCCGTGCTCCTGGGCATACACCGTCATCGGTTCCGATCGGGCCATGATGGAGCGGGCCATTGGGGAGGTGTTCCAGGAACGGGCCTGTCGGGTCAGTCATTCGAGGACAAGTGCCGCCGGCTCCTACTGCTCCCTCCGGGTTGAAGCCATCGTGCACAGTGACGAGGACCGGACGGATCTCTTTAACCGCTTAAGTTCCCATAGCGGCATCACAATCGTGCTCTAGTACCGCGTGTCACGCTGTGTTGTCTTCCCGGGCAGCGTGACACGGGCGGGGCGTCCCGGACGGCAGGTTTTGCTCCCAGGGATCAGGTGGTCACGCCACCTTCCTTCATGGTTTTCGTGGGCTTGAAGATTTCCAGTCCGAACCTGTCGTAGAGTTCTTCGAGCTTCGCGTTCAGCACGTCATAGCCGATCCCCCGGGCCAGGGCGAAGGGTCCGAAGGGCGATCCGCTGCTGTTTATCATGGCGAGATCGATCTGTGCCGGATCGGTACACACGCCTTCTTCGATAAGCTTTGTCGCTTCGTTCACCTGCAGGGCAACCAGGTGGTTCAGGTCATACTCGGATGTCGCTTTTGAAGGGTCGATTTCCGGTCTCCCCCGGGACCAATCGAAGAATCCGCTCCCCGTCTTTTTCCCCAGCCTGCCTTCCCTGACATAGGTTTCCAGGGCCTTCGAAGGCGCGTAGTCCGGTGAAAGCGCCTGGGCGAAGTATTCGAGGCCGTGATAACAGATGTCGATGCCGACGTAATCCAGAAGTTCAAAGGGAGTCATCGGCATGAATGCCTTGAAAGCGGCGTCGAATTCTTCCGGCGTGGGAGTTCCTGCTTCAAGAATTTTTGAAAGCAGAACCACTGTCGGTTCATTGACCCGGTTGGAAATGAATCCCGGCGAGTCTTTTTCAACGATGACGGGAACCTTCCCGATCTTTCGTGCCAGTTCACAGGCCGTCTGAATTGATTCATCGGAGGAGTGATCGCCCCGGGTGACCTCCACCAGCTTCATTACCATGGCCGGGTTGAAGAAGTGACAGCCCACGACTTTGTCGGGGCGGCCGGTGGCAGCGGCTATATCGGTGATGCTGATGTTCGACGTGTTGGAGGCCAGGATGGCACGCTTCGGAGCGTTCCGGTCGAGTTCGGCGAAAACGCTTTTTTTCAGGTCCGGCCGTTCGGGAACGGCCTCGATGACGAAATCGGCGTTTCGGACGGCTTCCGCGAGGTCAATCATGGGAACCAGTCGCGACAGTGCTTCATCGAAGGCCTCCCGGGTCATTGTGCCCTTGTTCACGAGGCGCGACAGGCTTTTTCTTATATTGTCGACGCCGCGATCGATGTATTCCTGCTCGATGTCCCGCAGGACAACCCGGTAGCCTGCCCTGATGAAGCAGGCGGCGATTCCGTGACCCATGTCTCCGGCGCCGATCACGGCAATGTCTTTTACGTCTTCCGCAGTCATTGCAGTTCCTTTCAACGAAGGTCATTCACCCTTGAAGTCCGGTTCCCGTTTTTCCAGGAAAGCCATGAAACCTTCCGTGGCGTCCCTGGAGCGGCTCGTCAAGGCGATGCCGTCCTGCTCGGCCTTTGATCCCTCATCGAGTCCCTTTTCCAGGCCCACGGTGACAGCCCTCATTACGGCCTGAACGGCAAGGGGGGGACGTCCGGCCAGGAAACCGGCCATCTCCATAACATCTTTCATCAATTCTCCCGGCCGGGAAACCGCGTCCACCAGGCCGATATCCAGCGCTTCTTCGGCGGTGATGCGTTTGCTGAACAGTATCAGGTCCAAGGCCTTCGATTTACCCAGGATGGCGGGCATGCGTTGGGTTCCTCCCCAGCCGGGGATGATGCCCATGTTGAGTTCCGTAAGGCCGATCTTCGCACCTGAAAGCATGACCCTGAACGTGCAGGCCATTGACAGTTCACACCCCCCGCCGAAGGCGTAGCCGTTGATGGCCGCAATAACGGGCTTCTGAAAACGGCTGATTCTCGTCCACAGAGCCTGGCCCATGGGGCCGGCCTTGTCGCTGTTAGCCGCGTCGGACACGTCGAATCCGGCTGAAAAGCCCTTTTCTCCCGCACCGGTTATAACGAGTACCCGAATGTCGTTGTTGCCGGCGACATCATCAAGGACCCGGTCGATCTCCTCCAGCGTGGCAAGGTTGATCGAATTGGCCGGTGGCCGGTTCAGGGTGAGAATAGCGATGTATCCCTGTTTTTCGTAGGTGATGTTCCGAAAATCCATGCCATCAACTCCTTTCTCTTCCTTTTTCTTCGTTTCCGTCAGCGCGTCCGCGCGTAATCAGGGAGAAACCAGGCCGGCCAGGTCGGAACTGATTTTCTTCAGCCGGTCCAGCATTGTCCTGTCCATTGCTTCCGGATACCGGTCGTCCGTGAGTCCGTCACGAAGGAGTTCGAGCCGTTCCTCGAGAATTTCAATGGATTCGAGAAGCTCCTCTCTCTGTATTCCCGGTAGTGTTTCGGGAGCTTTCCTTACCCCCGGTTGCGCGATAATCTCCCGGCGGGGTGTCAGCAGCACCGATTCTTTCCAGTCGGGTATGTAGGTTTCGAGGCCCAGGTCCGCTTCAATTTTTGCCGCCAGGGGCTCACTGGCCTTCAATTCCCCATGGACAAGAAAAACGCGCGGGTTGGAATCGACGAGAGGCCGGACCCAGTCGATAAGACCCTTCTGGTCCGCATGGGCGGAAAATCCGCCGATGGTGTACACCCTGGCCCTGACGGACACTTCCTCCCGAAAAATGCGGACTGTCCCGGCGCCGTCGACGATTTTTCTCCCCGTGGTTCCTTCAGCCTGATATCCCACAATTATCAGGCTCGCCCCGGGCCGCCAGAGATTATGCTTCAGGTGATGTTTGATTCTGCCCGCGGTACACATTCCGTTGGCGGATATAACGATGGCCGGTTCCGATCTGCGGTTGATGGCGATGGACTCATCTGTTGTCGGAGTAAAACGGAGCGTCGGCATGTCGAAGGGGTCGAATCCCTGCTCGACGATGGCCCGGGCTGCATCATCATAGTATTTTTTGTTGTTTCTGAATATTTCCGTAGCCTTTATTGCAAGGGGGCTGTCGACATAGACGGGTATTTTCGGCAGGGACCCGTCCCGGTAGAATTCACCCAGGAGGTAAAGAATTTCCTGGGTCCGTTCCAGGGCGAAAGCCGGGATGATGACCTTTTCTCCGTGGGACACGGCATAACGAATGGCCTCCAGGAGTTCTGCCTTGCTATCCTCAAAGGTCCGGTGCAGGCGGTCACCGTAAGTTGATTCGAGGAACAGGTAGTTGGCCTCGGCGACCTCGTGGGGATCCCTGACGATGAGTTGGTTCTTGTTGCCCAGGTCTCCTGAAAAAACCAGCTTGATGGTGCCGGATTTTTCGGACAGCCACAGTTCGATAAAACATGACCCCAGAATGTGCCCGGCATTCCTCAACCGCGCCCGTACGCCCGGCACCGGCTCGAACAGGCGGTCCCGTTCCATGGGTTTCAGGCAGGCGAGACTGTTACGGGCATCGTCTATGGTGTAGAGCGGTTCCACGGGTTTTCCGCCCCGTCGGACGTTGCGGGACGATTTCCACCGGGCCTCCATGGCCTGGACGTGGGCGGAGTCAAGGAGCATGATCTGGCAGATCTCGACCGTGGGAGGCGAGGTGATGACGGGTCCCCTGAAGCCGTCCTTGACGAGCTTCGGAATGCGCCCGCTGTGATCGATGTGGCCGTGAGTCAGAATCACCGCGTCGATTTCCGACGGCCTGAAGCCCCAGTTCTCCCGATTCCTTCGTTCGATCCGGCTTCCGCCCTGAAAGAGACCGCAGTCGATAAGCAGTCGCTTTCCGTCTTCTGTTTCGACAAGATAGGTCGAGCCCGTAACCGATCGGGCTCCGCCGAGAAAGGTTATCGTAGCCATCGTTGTCTCCTCAAGGATTTTCGCTGTGCCGCGCTCCGGTTCATCGCTGTCGTCTTCCGGCAAAAACGATGCTGCCTCCTACATGGCCCAGGAGGGCCGCCAGGACCAGCAGGACGAGGTTGATGACGACATAAGGACCTGTTCCGGTTTCAACGATACCCGGGGTCATCAGGCGCCATATGATGGTTGCCGATCCCAGCACAACGAAGGCGATTCCGCCGTAGAGCTTGAACATGAACCTGGTTGTCACCGCTTTTTTGTAGTGGGCCTTCCAGCTATAGATGCCCGTGATCACCGTCAGGGGAGACAGTACCACGGCAGCGCAGAGGGTATAAAAGGCAGTTAGTTCCACGCAGGGAAGGTCGAAAAAGATCGCCAGCAGCAGGAAAAAAACCGACGCGGGAATGAGGCCGTTCGGGAAGTGGGCCATGATGGGGTGAAACTGGAAGAGGGGGAAAACCCTGGCTATGAACGACAGAAAGCGGTTATTGCGAACAAAGGCCGGCATATACTGTTGCCTTTCCGGGGGCGCCTCCTCTCTGTTCGCTCCCGGCAGTGTTCCGGGGGACGAGGTGTCCTGTTTTTTATCGTCGGGCATAGGCTCAAACTCCGAGGCCGGGGCGCCGCAAATCGGGCAAGTCTCCGGAGGAGCTTCTCCCTCGTGGATGTAACCGCAGATTTTGCAAATCCATTTCTTCATGGTACACCTCGTTTCAGTGATTCGGGTTGATTCGGTGCGGCATCAGGCGCCCCGGGTTATACCAGAAAACGGCCTCCGTTGCTTCACAAATTCTCGGAGTGATGAGGCGGAACTCCCGGACCGCGCAACCGCTCCTTCAGCAGCGAAAACCGCTGCCGGGTCCGGTTGTTTTTGACGGCAATGGCCAGGGCTTTTTTCGTCCCGATCAGGACCACCAGCTTCCTGCCCCGTGTGACGGCGGTGTACAGCAGGTTGCGCTGCAGCATCATGTAGTGCTGTGTCAGGACCGGAATCACCACCGCAGGGTATTCCGATCCCTGGCTTTTGTGCACCGTTACGGCATAGGCCGGGACCAGTTCGTCCAGTTCGGCATAGTCATAGGTGATGAGGCGATCGTCGAAGAGAACCCGGATTTCCTGTTCATCTCTTCCCAGGGCGACAATTCTTCCTATGTCGCCGTTGAAGACTTCCTTGTCATAATTATTGGTTATCTGCATCACCTTGTCATTGATCCTGAACTCTCTCCCGGACCTCGTCACGCCGTGCTCCCCGGGGTTGAGAACCTTCTGAAGTTCGTTGTTCAGGTTGGACACCCCGAGGGTTCCGCGATTCATGGGAGTCAACACCTGGATGTCGTACAGGGGGTGGAGCCCGAAACGGGCCGGGATCCGTTCCTTGACGAGCCGTATCAGGGTGTCCAGCACCTTTTCCGGCTCTTCCTGCTCGATGAAATAAAAATCCGAAAGCCCTTCCTGCTGTGGTTCCGTATCGGGGGACAATCCCTGGTTGATTTTGTGGGCATTGACGATGATGGAACTTTCGCGGGCCTGTCTGAAGATCTCGTTGAGTTCCACCACGGGAATGACTCCCGAATCGATTGTGTCCCGAAGAACCATACCGGGTCCGACGGAAGGCAGCTGGTTCACGTCACCCACCAGTATGAGCGTAGCCCGTGCGGGGAGGGCTTTCAGGAGGTGGTACAGCAGAACAATGTCGATCATGGACGTTTCGTCCACAACGAGCATGTCGCATTCCAGGGGGGAATCTTCGGTCTTCTGGAAGCCTCCCCTCCGTCCGTTGAATTCCAGGAGTCGGTGAATCGTCTTCGCCTCCCGCCCCGTGGCCTCTGAAAGCTTCTTCGCCGCCCGTCCCGTGGGGGCTGCCAGAAGCACCCGGGCCGTCCGTCCGGTGTGAATGTTCAGGATCGCCTTCAGAATGGTCGTTTTCCCTGTTCCGGGGCCTCCCGTGATGATCAGGACCTTGTTTTTTATCGAGGATTGAAGGGCTTCGACCTGCTTCGGGGCAAGGGTGACGGCCATCGTTTTCTGGGCGTGGGCGATGGCCGCTCCGGCATCGATGCCGAGAGAATCTCGTGCCGTTCCGACGAGGACCTTCATCCGTTCCGCAGCCTGCGTTTCGGCCTGATAAAACGGGGGGAGGTAGACCGCCGATTGATCGGAGTCCGTCCGTGTGTCACGTATAATACGCTTTTCTTCCGCCAGGACTCCCAAGGCCGTCTCAACCAGCGTGGATTCAACATCCAGCATGGAGCAGGCCTCGTCAACGAGAAGCCGTTCGGGGTAATACACGTGGCCCTGATCGGCAAGCTGGTTCAGGACATAGAGGATGCCCGCCTCGGCGCGCCGGTGAGAGTCCCGGGCAAAGCCCATGTTTCCGGCAATCTTGTCTGCCGTAAGAAAGCCGATGCCGGCAATGTCCATGGCAAGCCGGTAGGGGTTTTCTCCGACGAGCCTGATGGAATCCTTTCCGTAGTGCTTGAAGATCCTGGCGGCATAGGCCGTACTGACGCCGTGGCCCTGAAGAAATATCATGACCGAGCGGATTTCCTTTTGTTCCCGCCAGGCTTTTTCTATGCTTCCGACGCGCTGTTCTCCGATACCGGGGATTTCCATGAGCCGCCCGATGTCATTGTCGATGATGTCGAGGGTGTCTGCTCCGAAGGTACCGACGATGCGCCGGGACATGACGGGGCCGATTCCCTTGATAAGCCCTGATCCCAGGTATTTCCGAATACCCTGGACCGATGCGGGCGCGGTTGTCAGACAGGAGTCGGCTTTGAACTGGCGGCCGTAGCGGGGATGGTTGATCCACTCACCCTCCATGGAAAGCATTTCGCCCGGAATGGGGGCTGCCATGGAGCCCACGCAGGTGACGAGGTCCCGGCTTCCGCGCACCCTCAGCCGTACTATGGCGAAACCCGATTCCTCGTCGAAGTATGGTATGTTCTCGATGTGTCCTTGGAGTTCTGCCATCCCTGGTCCCGTGATTCCCCGGAGACCCGCGAAAAAGCGCGGGAGGCTCGGGGAGGTGACGGCACCCGCCACCGATAATGATGTCGTAGAAGCCGATCTATAACATGTATCGCGTCCGGTTAACAGCGGGTTGTTCTTTCCGGGGGGCCGGTGCGTCTGCGGGTCTCCTTTTTCTTGACAGGAGGGACGTTTTAGCGCAGGATTCCGATACGATACATCCGGAAAGCTTCAGCACGAAGCGGGGGCGGAAAATGAAAAGATCCTTTATCGGAGCGGTACTGGTGCTAGTCGTGCTCCGGAGCTTTGTATGTGTCGCCCCTCTTCGGGCAGCCGACCCCGCGGCTACATCGGCTTTCTTTACCGGACGCAGACCTGGAATCGGGCCGTCGATCCGCGATAGACGGGAATGCCTTACACCGGGAATACGCGGGGGAGGGCTCCGGGGAGACACAGGATCATGAACTATCTGCTGTTGCGGGACGATGAATCCCTTTACTACCGGCTGATTGACGGGACCGTCACCGGACCGTACCTGGTCTTTCTTCATGAGGGTCTCGGCTGTGTCGCCATGTGGAAGGATTTCCCCGACCGGCTCTGCGCCGCCACGGGATGTCCCGGGCTCGTCTATGATCGCCGGGGATACGGAAGATCCTCACCGCTGCGGGGTCCGCGAAGAATCCACTACCTGCACGATTACGCCCTTCAGGAACTGCCGCAGCTCCTGGAGGGAACCATACCCGGGATGCCCTACATACTGGTGGGACATTCCGATGGCGGGAGCATCGCCCTGATTCACGGCGCTGAAAGGCCGCCCCTTCTGCAGGCGATCATCACTGTCGCGGCCCATGTTTTCGTTGAGCCTGAAACGCTCGCGGGGATAGAAGGGGCCGTCCTGCAGTACCGTAGCGGACGTCTCCGGACCCTTTCGGCCTATCACGGCGACAAGACCGATTCAGTGTTCAGGGCCTGGTCGGACACCTGGCTCAGCCCCTGGTTTTACCCCTGGAACATCGAGTACCTGCTTCGCTCCATCGACTGCCCCCTGCTGGTGATCCAGGGTGCCGACGACCGCTACGGCACGAAGCGTCAGGTCGACTCTATCACCTCCGGCACGACGGGCGAGGCGACGGCGGTTGTAATGGAACGGTGCGGCCACACGCCTCACCAAGAACAGCCCGACGAGACGCTCGCTGTCCTTTCGGAATACATTGAGAAATGCCTGTAAGTGTTGGTGCTATATAACGAATTGTGGTTTTGTGGAAAGCTGGACGATACGAGGGAGGAAAGGGCGGTGACGAAATTGACCCTTGAAGAATGGCTGGCCCGGAAGGAGTCGGATCGTCGTTTTACGGAACATGTCCGGGCCCTGAAGCGGATTCCAGCCGATGAAGGAACCTTCGCGCCCTTTCCCGACTGGGTGAACCCCCGCCTGCGGGTCGCCCTTGAGAAGGAGGACATTCAACGCCTTTACAGCCACCAGGTAAAGGCCCTGGACGGAATCCGGGAGGGACGCCACGTGGTCCTTGTCACCCCTACGGCCAGCGGAAAGACGCTCTGCTACAACATTCCCGTAATCCAACGTCTTCTCGAGGAACCGGAGACTCGTGCGCTCTATCTCTTTCCCACGAAGGCGCTTGCCCAGGACCAGATGCACGAACTCCATGGCCTGGTCGGTCGCATCGGAGCCGATATCGGCAGCTTCACCTATGACGGCGACACGCCCGACGATGCGCGGCAGGCCATTCGCAGGCGGGGTAACGTGGTGCTGACCAACCCGGACATGCTCCATACGGGGATTCTTCCCCACCACACCAAGTGGCGGAAACTCTTCATGAACCTCCGTTACGTAGTCATCGACGAGCTCCATGTCTACCGTGGCATTTTCGGCAGCCATTTCGCCAATGTCATGCGGCGTCTGGTTCGAATATGCCGGTTTTATGGAACTGATCCGGTATTCATCTGCTGTTCCGCCACGGTTGCCAACCCGAAAGAGCATGCAGAGGCTCTTCTGGAGCGTCCCGTCATGCTCATCGATGAAAGCGGGGCGCCTCGGGCTTCCCGCACGTTCATCCTGTATAACCCCCCCATAGTGAACCGCGAGCTCGGGATCCGCCAGTCGGCCCTCACGCCGGCCCGGATCATGGCCTCGGACCTGATTGAAAACGCCATTGCGACAATTGTTTTCACGACCAGCCGCCTCAACGTGGAGGTTCTTGCCCGGTACCTCAAGGACGGCCTGGGTCGGAAGATACCTCGTGACGACCGGTACGTCACGGGCTACCGCGGGGGGTATCTTCCCAATCTGAGGAGACAGATCGAGGCGGGACTCCGTGACCGGGCGATCATGGGCGTGGTCAGTACCAACGCCCTGGAACTGGGAATTGACATCGGCGATCTGGAGGTCTGCATCATGGCCGGCTACCCCGGGTCCATCGCCGGCACCTGGCAGCAGGCGGGAAGGGCGGGGCGCCGACGGGGGCACAGCCTGGCCGTCCTCATCGCCCGGAGCAACCCCATGGACCAGTACATCGCGGACAATCCCGACTATTTCTTTTCCCGATCACCCGAACACTGCCGCGTGAATCCTGATAACCTGCTTATCCTTCTCCACCACCTGAAAAGCGCCGCTTTTGAACTGCCCTTCCGGAAAGGCGAACGCTTCGGTTCAGAAAATATAGAAGAATTGCTTGAATACCTTGAGGATAAAGGTGTACTTCACCGCGTTGACGATCGCTGGTACTGGGCAGCCGAAAGTTACCCCGCCGATGAAATAAGTCTGCGGAGCATCAACCCGGAAAGCATCGTTGTCATTGACACCACCGTCAGGGGTGAACATCGCGTCATTGCCGAGGTGGACTGGGACAGCGCCTTTACCACCGTTCACGATGAGGCCGTTTACATGGTGGACTCCCGGCAGTATCACGTTGATTCCCTCGACTTGGAGCGGAAAAAAGCCTACGTCCGTGCGGTCGACGTGGATTACTACACCGATGCGATGACCTACACCAACGTGCGGGTCATCGACGTCTTCGGGACCGTCCATCGGGATCCTCTCATCGTGGAACACGGCGAGGTACAGGTGGTACGGAAGGTGGTCGGTTACAAGAAGATCAAGTTTTACACCTCCGAAAACGTGGGCTATGGCGATGTAAACCTGCCCGAAAAGGACATGCACACCACCAGCTACTGGTTCACCGTCCCCCGGAACGTGCTGGACCGCCTGTCCTGCTCACGGGAGGAGATCATCGACGGCATGGCCGGGCTTGCCCATGCCCTCCATCATCTTGCGGCAATGCTTCTCATGGCCGACATCCGGGACATCGACCGCTGTATCGGCGACAAGAGCGGCGAGTGGTTCGTTCAGCGCGGCGGCGGTCACCGGTCTTTCGTCGATGCGCCCCCCGGTGACAGGGACGGCCTGCCCGTCGGAATGAATGATTTCGATCCCACCATCTTCATTTTTGATGCCTGTCCCGGCGGCATCGGCTTTTCGGAACTGCTCTTCGGCGAGCATGACCGCCTCATGGCATCCGCCCGGGAACGTATCGCCGGATGCCCCTGCGACCACGGCTGTCCCTCCTGTGTGGGACCCACTCTCGAAGTGGGACCGAAGGGCAAGGAAGCCGCCCTGGCGATCCTCGATATCATGGGTGTTCCCTCATGAGCGTCATTACGAGACTGCATCGCCTGACCGGCGAGAACGCCCCCGAAAAGAAGCCCGGGACCGATCACGGCCGGGACCGCGACCGGACTATGAACGGCCTGAGGCGACGCGTAGAGGCCATCATGTCCCGGCGTCCGGCCGGTCGCCCCGCCGCCCCTGTTCGGGATCGACTCTTCGACGAAAGCGACGCTCGCGATCTTGCGGAGGTGATCCGGGGAGAAGTGGTCCGGAATGATCACGGCTCGTGTTTTGTGGTCGACGACTCACTGGAGGAGAGTGTCCGTCATGGTGCTCTGTCCGTTGCCGACATGAGGGGCGTTGACATGAAACAGATCGCCCTGCTGGCCCATGATGACAGTCTCGCTGATATGGATCCCGCCGGCGCTCTCTTCCTGGACACGGAAACCACCGGTCTCGCGGGCGGAACGGGGACCACGGCGTTTCTGATCGGTCTGGGCTGGTTCGAAGGATCATCGCTGGTGACCCGGCAGATATTTCTCCGGGATTTCGATGAAGAAGGAGCGGCCCTGGCAGAGCTCTCCCGGGCCTTGAGAAAGCGAAGTTTCCTGGTCACTTTCAATGGAAAGGCCTTTGACGTGGGGCTCCTGGTAACCCGCTGTATCATGAACCGCCGGGAGAACCCCTTTGAGGGGATTCCTCACCTGGATCTTCTCTTTCCATCGAGGCGTCTTCTGGGGCACCGACTTGAAAACTGCCGTCTCTGCACTCTGGAGGAACAGGTTCTCGATCTCCGGCGAAGCGGCGATATTCCGGGATTCGAGATACCGGGGAGGTATTTCGAATGGCTCCGGCGGCGGGACGGAAGACTTATGGAAGATGTCTTCGAGCACAACCGCGTCGACGTGGTGTCCATGGCCGCTCTGTCGGCACACCTGGCCGATATTGTCCGGGAAGACCCCAGGAACCGGCGGACCGTTCATGAAGATCTCCTGGCGGCGGCCCGGCTTCGGCTCGACCGGGGCGACCCCGCGGGCGGGCGCCGGATCCTGGAACATCTTCTGGGCGAAGAGTCCGGAGAGACAACCCTTGAAGCGGCCAGGGCCCTGTCCCTGATTCACAGGCGCGCGGGAAACTGGCGGGAAGCGCGGGCTCTCTGGGAGCAGATTCTCGCCGAACAACCGGGCGATCTTTTCGCGCTCCAGGAGTTGGCCAAGTGGTATGAACACCATGCCCGCGATTACGAACAGGCCCTCGATCTCGTGGAGCGAGCCCTCGCGGAAACCACCGGCCTGAACCCCCTGCGCCGGCAGTCCCTCGTACACAGGCGGAAACGGCTCCTCCGCCGGAGCGGAGCGGCAACGACATGAGACAGGGGGACTCATGGGGGGGAGCGTATTTTTTGTTGCCCCCGGGGTGCCTGTATGCTATAGAACCATTTCTCCAGACGGACCGTGACGGTCCGGGTTGTGTGGTGGGTGTAGCTCAGATGGTTAGAGTGCCGGGTTGTGGCCCCGGAGGTCGAGGGTTCAAATCCCTTCACTCACCCCATTTTTTCCCCTTCAGCCGCGGGCGTGCCTGTCGCGAGAAATGCCATGAAATCCCCGAACGAGTCCCCTTCCGCACAGCACGATCACGGCAGCCTTCTGGAAGGCATGGAGGATATTCCCGCCGCCCTGAAGGACCGAGTTTCCTCAAGCCTGGAACGCGCGCATGAAACGGCTCGGGAGATGGCGGGGTTTTTTTCGCCTTCCGAGGGCGCATTTCTCTGCGAAACCTTCAAAAATGCCGATTTTCCGGTAAAACGCTTCGACGAATGGCCGCTGCTGCTGTCCTGGGATGTCGAAGACGTTGAAAAATACGAGAAACTGGGCGCCCGCTTCGATGTGAATGTTCCTGATCTCCTTGAAAAAATGGAAGATATCACCCACGACCAGGCTTTGTGGCTGCTGATGGCGATCGGCCGCTTCTGGAGGCAACGAAAGGAGCGGGGGGAGACGGACGAGTTTTACGCCGTCGAACTGTGAATCAAGCCCGACGCTCTCTCGTCGCGCTTTTCCTGCCGGCCCGTTTCCCTGTAAAACAGCGTTTTGGGGGTATTTGTTTTGGGAGAACAGCCGATAGTTGTTCCGGAAAAACCTATGCGTGATCCAGCAATACACACCGGCGAAACGGTCGAACGTCTCCCCGGCACTACCCTGTCGGTTCTTCAGAAACAAAAGGGCTACCGGTTTTCCATTGACGCCGTTCTGCTGGCGGGCTGTATCAGGCTCAGGCCCGGCTCGCGCGCGATGGAACTGGGTTCCGGAAGCGGCGTGATATCGCTGATACTTGCGGCCCGGCAGGCGGAGGTCCTTATCAGTGGCATCGATATCCAGGAAGAAATGGTGGACATGTCCAACCGGAGTGCCCTCCTGAACGGGTTTAAGGAACGGGTGTCCTTTGCCTGCCGGGATGTGCGCGAAATCAGGCGACACTACGAACCCGGCTCATATGACGTGGTTTTTTTCAATCCCCCCTACCGGAAGGTGGGAAGCGGTCGGATAAATCCCCTTCGTGAGAAAGCCGCTGCCCGTCACGAGGTGTACGGGACCATAGACGACTTTGTCGGGGGAGCGGCATTCCTGCTGAAGGAAAAGGGCCGGGTCTACGTTATTTACCCGGCGAGTCGGTCAGTCGGTCTCATCGCTTCCCTGCGGCAGAACGGCCTGGAGCCGAAGGTCCTGCGTTTTGTACATTCCGAGGCCTCGTCGCCGGCGGTTTTTGTTCTGGCGGAAGGAATCAGGGGAGGAGGGGAGGAAGTGACGGTCATGTCCCCTCTTGTCCTGTTCGATGCACCGGGCCTGTATTCCGCCGAGGTACGGGAAATGACGGGAGAGTGAGGCGACAGGTGCCCCGCACCGCGCACCGGCATCATGAACGGAGGTAACGGGTCAGGGCTTCCCGTATCATGACGCGGCGGATGGCTTCCCTGAGGTCTTCATCTCCTATGGATGACAGGTGTTGCGCTATAAGTCGCCTGTCCCGGTCTTTGAGCCTGCTTTCGTCGAGCAGGGTGTCCCGGAAAGACTCGGGCCGCTCGGCCCGGGGCGTGACATGACCTATGGAATAGCGTATCTTTGTAATTCTGTGAGCCGGCTCCAGAGAGTTGACCTTTTCGAGAATCTCTTCGTTCATGTACTGAAGCTGTTGCATCCATGCCGGCGTACTCACCGTAACATACAGCACACTCCCTCTAAGCCGGAGAGGTTCTGTCTGACGAGCTATCTGGGGACCCACGGCCCTGTTCCAGAGACTCGCCGTTCCGGGCGGCATGGTGGGGATGAATATTTTTTCTTTGACGAGCGTTCCCGGAAGGAATTCCCCGAGGCGCTCCAGGCGGTACACCTTTTTTTTGGATCGACGTCTTGCGCTCATGGGCCTTTTGTCCCATAATGCATCCACGCAGTCAAGACGCCGTCAGAAACACTATCAGGGAGCATGCCATGAACCTCCAGGTCCTCATAGACCGCGCGAAAAGACACCCTGACATCAACAAGGCGGGAATGATCCTTGGACACAATGGCATAGTCCGGGCCACGTCGCGGGAGGGAAACCCCGTGAAGGAAATCCGCGTCCAAGCCGACAGGCGAGCCCTCCGGGGGCTTCTCGATGAAGCTCGGCGGAGGGAAGGCATCGTCGAGGTTCTTGCCGAGATTCGTGAAGGTGTGCTCAAGCCCGGTGACGATATCATGTTGCTGGTCGTTGCCGGCGATTTCAGGGAAAACGTCATTGCCGCCATGACTGATCTGATTAATGCCATCAAGTCGACTGTGACGACGAAGCAGGAATTCTGACAGCAGAGGAAGGGGTCGGCGAATGCCGGAAGAAAGCATGAGGCGGGACGCCCGTGCCATTTTTGACGCCGGTCTCGGAGCCGCCGACGCCCGACTGGCAGTGTCTCGGGTTGTTCTCCTGAACGGCGGAGACAGGCTCACCATCGGGTCGTGGTCGAGGAGCCTCGACGACATCGATCGCGTTTTCGTGGTTGGGGCGGGAAAGGCCGCCTGGCCTATGGCGGCGGCTCTCGAAGACATTCTCGGGCCACGGATCAGCGACGGTCACGTCACCACGAAATACGGCCACGGAGGACCGCTTAATATCCTGTCGATATCCGAGGCGGGCCATCCCGTCCCCGATGAAGCCGGAGTGGACGGCGCGAAAATGATTCTCCATATCGCGGGCAGGGCAGGGCCGGGAGATCTGGTCCTGTGCCTTATCTCCGGCGGCGGTTCGGCACTGATGCCCCTGCCGGCGGGGAACCTCACCCTGAGCCACAAGCAGGCGCTCACGAAGGAGTTGCTGAACTGTGGTGCCACTATCCATGAAATCAATTCCCTGCGCAAACATCTATCGGCCATAAAGGGAGGTCGGCTCGCCCTGGCCGCCGCCCCGGCGACGGTTATTTCGCTGATACTTTCCGATGTGATCGGCGATGACCTGGATGTCATCGCCTCGGGGCCCACCGTTCCGGACAGAAGCACCTTCGCCGATTGCGATGCCGTTCTCGAGGAATACGGCATCAGGGAGCGACTGCCGAAACCCCTTCGCGGCTATCTCGAGGCGGGAGTGCGCGGCGCCGTTCTGGAAACGCCGAAGCCGGGGGAGGCGGTCTTTGAGAAAACCTGGAACTTCATTGTCGGAAATGCGGCCCAGTCCATAGAAGCGGCCGGGGAAAAGGCCCGCGAGCTTGGATACACGCCTCTCGTGCTTTCGTCGTCCATAGAAGGAGAAACCAGGGAGGTGGCCAAGGTTCACGCCGCCATTGCCAGGGAAGTTTTAAAGTCGGGGAATCCCGTGGCTCCGCCGGCCTGCATCCTGTCGGGCGGTGAAACAACGGTAACCGTTCGGGGGAACGGCACGGGGGGAAGAAACATGGAATTCGCCCTGGCCGCCGCGATCGACCTGGACGGGACAGAGGGCATCGTTGTTTTGAGTGGGGGGACCGACGGAACGGATGGTCCCACCGACGCGGCGGGAGCCGTTGTCGACGGCGGAACGGTCCGGCGGGGCGGAGAGGCTGGAAAGCGCGCCCGGGAATATCTGGGAAGAAACGATTCCTACAACTATTTTTGCGGAAGCGGCGAATTGCTCATGACGGGGCCGACCCTTACCAACGTCATGGACCTGCGGATCATGCTGGTCGGAAGCGGTGACGGCCGGTACCGTGCCATGCCCTTGTCCCACCGGACGGGGTGACACGCGCTTTACCTGACGGGTTCTGCTCCGAAGGCCTCGTTACCGCCCGTCGGGCTCCAGGCCGCGGGACACCGGGGCGGCTCGTCCCGAAATTATGGATACAATTTCTGTTCGCGCTTGACCGTATCACCGATATCCATCAGGATTCTGGGGAGTTTCGTCACGATCCGTTCCCATGAAACCGTTTGAGGAACTTCGAAGAGCTGGTAGCGATTATCCCTTTCGAAGGCAAGCATGTCTTTTTGAAGCCCCATTGTAAGGTATTTCTTGAAACGGTCGTCACTCAGGAGAATGCGCAGGAACCGGTCTGTTACCCGCGAGGGCGATATAAGGTAATCGCCGGCCGTGAGAATGGCCTCGGTAAAGATGGTTTTCACCAGGGCCTCCTCGGCCCTGCGGTCGTAGTTAAGATTTGAGAAGGCGGCATTGTCTGCGTATTTTTTGATCAGTTCCTCGGCCACGTTTCGATAGCTGATGGTCAGGTCCTGTATGAAATATTCTGACAGTTCGAGTCCTTCGTCCACCACCAGCGACGAAAAAATGGTGGTAACGATGTCGATGGCCATCTTGTAGAGCCCCCGTTCCCTGTCGTCCGCGGAAGCGTCCTGGTGCTTGTGATCAAAGGGCTTTCTGGAGAACTGCACCTGGGCGATATTGTTTGCCTTGCGATACACCTCGATGAGCGTGAACATTTCAACGCCCCAGTTGGTGGCGAAGTGCATACGCCTCAGCAGACTCGTGTCAAAGGCGACTTCTCCCGAGGTCTGGTAATTGAAGGCCAGCAGGTAGTCGGCAAGGCGCATGAACTTGTTGTCGCCGAATTCCGAAAATTTCCTTTTCAGGGCGATCAGCAGGGGGTCCACCAGGAGCCGCTTCACCCGCCCGTACAACTGGCCTTCGCTGATGCGGGCGTAAAATGCCTTGGAGAATTCATAATCCCTGACGAGAACAGGGTAGAACAGGCGGTCCACCTGGCGCCGGTGAAAGGTCTTGATGTCCGCGTCTATAACGCCGATGCACTGGGCTCCCAGGGCCTGGGCGACGCCGAAGGACATGAACATGTTACGCCCCTTTCCGGGCTGGTCCACATTGAATCCGGCGTCCGTGAGCTGCTTGTAGATGGATGTGAAGCCTTCTCCCTCGTTGTGCTGAATGATGACGTTTTTCATTCCGGCCTTTTTCAGGATATCCGCGAGTTCCCGGGCCTCCTCATCGGTTGCCCGGTCGAGGCCGAATATGATCCTGTTAAGGTAGGTAACCCGGCGCAGCTGTCTGACGATATGAAGAAAAACGGGCTTGTTCTCGTCAAGGGTGAACTCCGTTGCCAGCGTGGGTACCACGAGAACGGGCTTTTTTCGTTTCATGTTCCGCCGCAACTGGGGAACGAGATCGTCTGTCTTTGTGCCCAACAGATAAAACGTCGTCAGCTTCGTGTGTTTTTGAGAAACGTTGAACATGAGAAATACCTCCTCGGTGCTTCTCGCGTGTCCTGTAGCAATTGATCCTTCGGATCGGAACCCTCCGCCTGGAACACCGGTTCATGCCGTCCGGGGTGCCGGAAAGCGCGGTGCTAGGTCATGGCCGATCCGCCGGATTGCCGCAGCGCGTCACTGACGACCGTCTCCACGAGGGAGCGGATTTCACTCAGTCGCCGTTCACTAAACGCTTCAAAGCGCATGACCAGGACGGGCTGCGTGTTCGAAGCCCTGACGAGGCCCCATCCACCGTCGAAGCGGACCCGGACACCGTCGATATCTATGATGTCATAGCGGTGTCTGAAATGATCGGTCACTCGCTCGACAACTTCGAATTTCAGGGAATCGGGACAATCTACCCGTATTTCAGGCGTGGTAAAGCTTTTCGGAATGTCCGCGAGAAGGTCGTCCAGTCCCGAACCGCTTGTGGAAACGATTTCGAGGAGACGGGCGGCGGCGTAGATGGCGTCGTCGAAGCCGAAGTATCGGTCGGCAAAAAAGATGTGGCCGCTCATCTCGCCTGCCAGGAGCGCCTTTTCTTCCTTCATTTTTCCCTTGATGAGGGAGTGGCCCGCCTTCCACATGATGCCCCGGCCGCCCCGCCGTTCAATGTCATCGTAGAGTTTCTGGGAACACTTCACTTCGCCGATAATGACGGCGCCGGGATGTTCTTTCAGAATAAAGCGTGAGAAGAGCAGGAGCAGTTCGTCACCCCAGATGATCCTGCCGTTTTCGGAGATGACGCCTATTCTGTCGGCGTCACCATCGAAAGCGATGCCCATGTGAAGTCGGTTGTCCCGTACCACCCGGATCAGGTCTGCCAGATTTTCCTCCACCGTGGGGTCGGGAAAGTGATTGGGGAAGTTTCCGTCCATGTCACAGTATAATTGCGTCACCGAGCAACCCAGGCGTTCGAAGACGGGTATCCCGAAATGACCTCCCACGCCGTTACCGCCGTCGACGGCGATGGAGAGGGTTGAGGGGACCGTAACGTTGTTGCAGATGTAGTCCTGGTAAGCCTCTGTCACGGAGCATTCCATCGTCGTTCCCGATCCTGACAGGTAAGCTTCTCGTTCCATGATGACCCTGAGCCTCTGAATTTCCTCTCCGTAAATGGTGTCAGGCCCAACGCAGATCTTGAAGCCATTGAAATCAGGGGGATTATGGCTTCCCGTCACCATGACGCCTCCGTCAGTCCCAAGGTGACGTATGGAAAAGTACAGCATGGGCGAGGCGCAAAGGCCGATATCGATGACGTCGATTCCCGTTGAAGCGAGCCCTCTCATCATCAGCCCGTGATAGGCCTGCGAGGAAAGGCGGGTATCGCGGCCCAGGGCCATGGTACGCACACCCTTTTCGCGGCTGTGGGTGCCGATTGCCCTTCCAAGGTCAATGACAAAATCGTCCGTCAGGTCTTTCCCGACGATGCCGCGCACATCATATTCTCGAAACACTTCCGGATTCATGGACTGTTCCTTAACGCTGCCGCAGAAGTAAGCGTTTACATACCATAGAGAGCGAGCCCTGACAATCAAGATCGACGGCGGGACAGCAAGATTCCGGTTCTGCCGGGCCGGGGGAGCTATTGATTGACAGTGCTTTCGCCCCGTGATAACAAAGCCTTCCTTGTGACGCTGCTTGTCGGACACATCTCGATTTCAACACCAATACTACGGTACAAACAGCGGGGAGGGACACCTATGGCATGGAAGAATCAGGGAGATGATCCCTGGGGCGGACGGCAGTCGTCGGATCTGAAAAAGCTGCTGGAAAAGATCAGGAAATCCACTCCTTTCGGATCCTTCAGTCTGGGGAAATACGGACTTGTTCCTTACCTTGCCGGGATTTTTGTGGTTCTCTGGCTTCTGTCGGGCGTGTACTTTGTAAAACCCGACGAGGTGGGCCAGGTGAAGCGATTCGGCAAGGCCGTCCGAATCACGGCACCGGGTCCTCACTACCATCTTCCCCGGCCCATTGAAACAGTCCTTACCCCCTCGGTAACCTCCGTGCGCCGCATTGAAATCGGCTTCAGACCGACCGGTCAGAGCATTCCCGGTGAAAGCCTCATGCTGACACGGGCCGAGAACATCGTGGACCTGACCTTTATTGTTCAGTACAGGATCAAGGATCCCGGGGACTACCTCTTCAACGTAACCCAACAGGATAAAACGGTAAAAGATGCGGCCGAGGCGGCCATGCGCCAGGTCGTGGGAGACAACGATATCGATGACATCCTGACGATAGGCAAGTTCAGGATTCAGCAGGACGCCATGACGATCCTGCAGGATATTCTCGACATGTATCGGTCGGGCATCCTGATCGTGGCGGTTGAACTGCAGGACGTCCATCCGCCCGTCATGGTCATGGAGGCTTTCCGGGACGTGGCGAGCGCCCGGGAGGACCGGGCGAGAATGATCAACCAGGCCCACGGGTACCGAAACGAACTCCTGCCGAGGGCTAAAGGCATGGCTTCTGAAATCGTCAACGAGGCCATCGGCTACAAGGAGGCCCGCATCATCAGAGCCCGGGGTGAAGCGAGCCGGTTCACACAGATTCTCGCCCAGTACGCGAGTGCGCCGGAAGTGACCCGGGAACGTCTGTACATAGAAACGATGGAAGAGATTCTTCCATCCATGGAAAAGATCATCCTCGAGGGGGCCGTCGGCGCCAATCTCCTGCCGCACCTGTCCCTGGAGTCCGGTTTCCCGGGCTCGCCGGCGCCGGAAGGGGAAGTGCCATGAACATGAAGGCCTCCCTTATCGCCATTGTCGGCATTCTCCTGGCTGGTTTCCTTTCCTTCGGCCTTTTCACGGTGGACCAGACGCAGCAGGCGATTGTCATCCAGCTGGGCAGGCCCCGCCCTCACTCCTATGGACCGGGCCTTCATTTCAAGGTTCCCTTCGTGCAGGAAGTGGTCTATTTTGAAAGTCGAATTCTTCAGTACGACGCGAGCCCCACGGAGGTTCTGACACGGGACAAGAAGAATCTGGTTGTGGACAATTTCACCAAATGGAGAATAGAAGACCCGCTCATATTTTATAAATCGGTGAGAAACGAGACGGGCGCGCGGTCGCGCCTTGACGACATCGTATACGCCCAGCTTCGGGTGGAGCTGGGATTGCACGATCTATCGGATATCGTGTCGACAACCCGGAGCTCCGTCATGGAGGGGGTGACCCGCATAGCGGCGGAGCGGGCCAAGGTGTACGGCATAGAAGTGGTAGACGTCAGGATCAAGAGGGCCGACCTGGCGGAACAGAACGAGAAGCATGTGTTCGAACGCATGAGGGCCGAGCGTGAACGGGAAGCCCGACAATACAGGTCCGAGGGGGAAGAGGAGTCTAAGAAAATCACCACCCAGGCGGACATGGAAAAAGCGGTCATACTTGCAGAAGCTTACAGGAGAGCGGAAACATTGCGGGGAGAAGGTGACGCCGAGGCGATCAGGATCTATGCGGAGGCCTATCTGCAGGACCCGGCATTTTTCTCCTACTTCAGAAGCCTTGAAGCCTACAAGAAGACCATGAAGGATCGGACAAAGCTGATTGTAACACCGGACGTGCCGTTTTTCAGGTACCTGCGGTAAGTTTTTTCTTGACAAACACAGGCGTGATCGGGTATGAACCCACCATCGCTATACTGTAAGGGCGGTACACACCATGATACTGGACAACCAATCAAACTCGACGGCGTTCATCTTTTTCGGCTTTTTCGGCTTTAACGGGGAGGTCTGCCGGTCGGGCTTGTAGAATCTGACATCGTATAAGCCGCGGGCAGCCCCAAGAAACGCTTCCCGCGGCTTTTTTTTGTGGGCCATGGCAAGCGCGTGACAACCAGGCCCTTTTTTTTAAGGGGCCCATTCAGGAGGGAAGGAACATGAAACGATCAGTGATGGCGGTCATGGTTATACTGATGGTCCTGGGGGGCGTGGCCCCTCTTTCGGCGTCGGATCCGATCCGTGTGGGAGCGGCGATCAACCTGACAGGACCCGCTTCGACCTTCGGGCAGTTTCACGCCAAGGGTCAACAGGACTATTTCAATTATATCAATGAAACAAAGGGAGGTGTTCATGGACGGAAGATTGAGATGATCCTCGTCGATTCCATGTATCGAGTACAGGAATCCGTCTCCGCCGTCAGGCGCTTTGCCGTCAGGGACAACGTCGACATGATCGCCACTTGGGGTGCCGGCGAGGGAATGGCGGCGAAACCGATTATCCAGCGCTACAAGATTCCCACAATCAACTATTCCACGGGTTGGGAAATCCTCGAAGAACCCGTTGATTACATGTATCTCCCCTTCGGAAGCTACCGCCTTGACTGTTACGCGATACTCGACTACATCAAGGCGATCCATGCGGGCCCCGATGCCCCTAAGGTCGGCCTTCTGACCTATAACAACGCCTACGGAAAATCGATCCACGAACCGAGCAGGGAATATGCCGCCCGGACCGGCATCGACATTGTCAGCATAGAAGACTTTCCTCCCCAGACGGTGGACGTGACCACGGAACTCCTGCGACTCAAGCGGAGCGGCGCCGAGTATGTGTTCATCCAGATGCTGCCGGCGGCGATCATCACAGCCCTTCGAGACGCCGACCGCCTGGGCTATACCCCTCCCTTCTTCGGTACCTGGACGTCAACGGATCCCGACTTCTTCACTATGGGCAAGGGCCTTATCCGTGACCGGCTGCGGATCCAGTTCCCCGGCGGTGTCCCGGAAGACGGCTCGGAGGGCATGGCCCTTATGGAGGAGCTCCGGGAACGATACGGGACGGTTACGTCTTTCGACGCTTCCTACTGGGAAGGTGTTGCCGTGGCCATGATCATGGAACGCGCCTTCATCCGGGCAGGCGAGCAGGCGGGAGCAATAACGCGGGAAAGCATCAACGCGGCCATGGAGTCCTTTGACGGGGAATCCTTCGGCGGTCTGTTGCCTGACGTGAGCTATTCTTCGACCAATCATGAAGGATCCTTTACGGCGCGCATCGTTCAGGTTAACGAAGACGGGTCGTTTCTCCCTCTGACGTCCTTCTTCGTTCCCGGGAAAGACAGTCTGGAAATCATCCGGCAGCCATGAAGTCGCTCCGGGGACAGCCACGCATATTTGAGGGAAAGGCCGGGACGGTCGCGGCGGAACTGGCCGTTGAAAATCTTTCCCTCTCCTTCGGCGGCGTCATGGCCTTGAACGACGTCTCTCTCGAACTTTCCACGGGAGAGCTGCTGGCGGTCATAGGACCGAACGGAGCGGGGAAGACGAGCCTTTTAAACTGCCTCACCGGATACTACCATCCCCAGAAAGGGACAATCCGGTTCAACGGAGAGGATGTGACCGGCTATTCCTCGCACCATCTCGTTGAAAAGGGTATCGGCAGGACATTTCAGAACATCGAGCTTTTTACGGGCATGTCTGTCATTTCCAACATGCTCATGGCCCGGCATCTCCACGGCAGCTACAGTTTTGCGGGTGCCTGTCTTTTCCTGCCTTCCGTCCGTAGGGAAGAGATCAGGAACCATGAAATTGTGGAAGAAATTATCGATTTTCTCGAAATGCAACCCATCAGAAAGCAGTTGGTGGGGTCTCTTCCCTACGGGTTGAGGAAACGGGTCGAGTTGGGAAGGGCCCTTGCTCTGGAACCGAGGCTGCTGGTCCTGGACGAACCCTTCGCGGGAATGAATCTGGAAGAGAAGGAGGACATGGTACGGTTTCTTGCCGAGCTGAGCCGGTCCTGGAAGCAGACTATGATACTGGTCGAGCATGACATGTCGGTGGTCATGTCCTTGTCCGACCGGGTGGTGGCACTTAATTTCGGCAGGAAGCTGGCCGAGGGAAGCCCCGAGGAGATACAGGAAAACACCGAGGTTATACGGGCCTATCTCGGCGATAAAATTGACCTGGAGTAAGGACTCTGCCGGAACGGAACCGGCCGCGGCCCAACATTTATTACACCGTGACGCACTGAAAAGGCACAGCGATGATCAGGAGAATGGCAACAGAAGAACTTGACCTGTTGAGAACTATGACGCTTCCACAGGTGTTGCTCCATCATGCTCAGACTCTTTCTGCCGAGTGCGTCGCAATTCGTGAAAAAAGTCTCGGCATCTGGAACAGTTTTACCTGGCAGGACTATGCCCGCTACGTGAAGCACGTGGCTTACGGATTGAAGGCCCTGGGATTCGAGAGGGGGGATCACCTCGGTATCGTTATGGACAACCACGCGGAGTGGCTCTTCAGTGAACTGGGAGCCCAGGCCCTGGGCGGTGTGAGCCTGAACCTTTTTACCTCTGCCGTCGGCATTGAAATAGCCCGGACCCTGGAGCGGGTCAAGGCCCGCATCGTGGTTGTCCAGGACCAGGAACAGGCGGATAAACTTCTTGAAAACAGGGCCATGCTGCCCCAGGTTGCAAAGGTGATCTACGTGGATCCCACGGGCATGAGTTCCTACGGGGACGAATCATGGCTGATCAGCTTCAAACAGGTTCTTACGTTGGGAATGGAAATGGAAGCACAGTTTCCCCGCTTCTTCGCTGAAGAAGTTGCCCGGGGGAATCCCGATGACGTCGCTCTCATGATCATGACATCCGGTACCACCGGCCTGTCGAAGCTTGCCATGATAACCCACGCCAATTTTACCGATATAGGGCGAAAATGGATCGAAGCATCTCCCATCGGCATCAACTCGAACTGGCTATCCATGTCGCCGCCGCCCTGGATAGTCGACCAGATGTGGGGAGTGGGTGTCGCCCTGGTCGGAGCGGTGACCATGAATTTCCCCGAAACCCACGACACGGTCATGGATGATTTCAGGGAACTGGGTCCGGACATCATCATTACTTCGTCACGCTTCTGGGAGGATCTGGCTTCCACCGTCAGGGTGAAAATCGAGGATTCAGGACGCCTGAACCGTGCCCTCTTCTCCAGGGCCGTGAAAACAGGTGAGCAGGTGGTCGATCGGGAGGAGGCACGGGAACGCCTGCCGGTCCGTCTGCGGCTCCTCAATTTTTTTTCGTCGCTCCTCGTGTATCGTCCCCTCCTGAACCGGCTCGGGAGCGGACGCCTGAAAACCGCCTACACGGGGGGGCACCCCATCAGCCCCGACGTTATTCGCTTTTTCCGCTCGATCGGCCTCAACCTCAAACAATGCTACGGGCTGACCGAGGCGGGCGGTATTTTCCAGGTTCAGCCCGACGGTGAGGTGAGGGCTGAAACCGTTGGAAAGCCGTTGCCCGGAACGTATGTTCAGATATCGGATAATGGAGAAGTTCTCGTATCATCCGGCTCAGTCTTCAGGGGATACTTCAACGATTACGAGGCAACGGAAGCGTCATTTTCCCAGGGCTGGCTCAAGACGGGTGACGCCGGATACATCACCGATGAGGGCCACCTCGTCATCATCGGGAGAAACGATGAGATCATCCGGGACAAGAAAGGAAGGGTGTTTTCTCCGGATTTCATCGAAACCCGGCTCAAGTTTTCGCCCTTCATCAAGGAGGCGGTCATTTTCGGAGAGGGGCGGCCTTTCATAACGGCACTGATCAACATAGACATGGGAAACGTGGGAGCTTGGGCGGAGAACCGCATGATACCCTACACGACCTATACAGACCTGTCCCAGCAGAAACCCGTGGAGGACCTTATCCTCGGAGAGGTACGGTCTGTCAACGATCGCCTGCCGGAACACATGAGGATTCAAAAATTTATCCTGCTCTACAAGCTTCTCGATGCCGATGACGATGAACTGACCAGGACGGGAAAGGTGCGTCGGCGCTTTGTATACGGACTCTATCTGAAGCTCATAGAGGCCATGTACGGCGGCCTGAGCGAGCTTGCCGTGAAGGGCCGGGTCCGCTACCGGGACGGGCGAACGGGGACCATTGAAACGACGGTGCGCATAATTTCCGGGTGATCGGCCCGGCCGGCGCCCAGTGGAGGGAAGGTCATGGAATTTTTTCTGCAACTGCTTATCAATGGGATCAGCCTCGGATTTCTCTACGGGCTTGCCGCCATGGGCTTTGTCATGATCTTCAAGGCTTCCCGGGTTCTCAATTTCGCCCATGGCGAAATCCTTGCCCTGGGGGCGTACCTGTTCCTGACCCTTGTAACCTGGGCGCACCTGCCCATTCCGGTTGCCTTTGTCCTTTCCCTCGCCGGGAGTTTCATCCTGGGTTTCATCATTGAGCGTCTCTTCCTGAGGCCCCTTATCGGCGAACCCCTCATATATGTCATCATGCTCACCGTTGGACTGGCGGCCATGTTCAAGGGGCTGATACTGCTCGTCTGGGGAGGAAATCTGTACGTCTACCCCGATTTCCTCCCCGCCTGGCTCGCCGTTAACCTCGGCCCCGTCAGAGTACCGCCGGTCTACGTAGCCTCCATCGTCATCGGGCTGACTTTTCTGGCCGTCTTCGGTCTGTTCTTCAAGTTCTCTTCTCAGGGAATCTATATGCGTTCCGTGGCTGACAACCAGCCCGCCGCCATGTCCCTCGGCGTCCATGTGAGACGGGTTTTCGCCCTGTCATGGGCCATCGCCGCCCTCGTAGCCGGCATGAGCGGCATTGTCCTGGGCATCATCAGCGGCATCAACGTCCATGACCTGTCGTCCATCGGCCTGAAGGTCTTTCCCGTTGTTATCCTGGGAGGCCTCGACAGCATCGGCGGGGCCATCATAGGAGCCCTCATTATCGGTCTCCTTGAGACGTTTACGGGGGGCTACATTTCACCTTCTTTGCGGGACGTGGTTCCTTATATCTGCCTCATTTTCATTCTCATGGTGAAACCCTACGGGCTCTTCGGCCTGGTGGAAATCGAGAGGGTCTAGAGGATAGTACCTATGATAATGAAAATGTTAAGGAATCTCAGGTTCAGTCTTTGTGGAAATTACTACGACCGCTATGAGCAGGAAATCGCAATCTTTGAAACCGACTTCGGGCGCCTCTGCCTTCTGGCGGCACTGGTGATTCTTTTCGCGGTGGTTCCCTTCGTGAGCGGGTCGTATACTCTGTATCTGCTGATCATAATCGCCATCACGTCCATCGCCGCCCTGGGACTGAACATCCTCGTGGGATTCACGGGGCAGCTTTCACTTGGCCACGGCGCGTTTTTCGGTGTCGGCGCCTATACGGCGGCCGTTCTTGCCGCCGATTTCGGCTGGCCCTTTCTGCTCTGCGTTCTCGCGGGAGGTATCGTGACGGCCATCGTGGGCATCGGATTCGGATTGCCCTCCGGGCGCCTGAAGGGCCTGTACCTCACCATTGCCACCCTGGCGGGCCAGTTCATCATCGAGTACGTTCTGGTACACTGGGAAAGCGTCACGAAGGGTGTCCGGGGTATCGTGCTTCCTTTTCCGGCGCTTTTCGGAATCTTTCTCGACGGCGACATCGCCTATTTCTACGTTACCTTCATTGCTCTCGTTCTGATGACGTTCATAGCCGTCAACATCATGCGGAGCCGCTACGGTCGGGCCTTCATCGCCATACGCGACAACGACAGAGCAGCCGAGGGCATGGGAATACCCATATTCCGGTACAAACTGCTCTCTTTTGCCATCAGTTCATTTTACGCGGGATTTGCCGGTGCCCTCTGGGCCTTCTACATGGTGAGCATCACGGCGGAACCCTTCACGCTCATGCTCTCGGTAGAATACATTGCCATGATCATCATCGGAGGGCTGGGGAGCATTCCCGGCGCGATTTTCGGCGCCGCGTTCATCGTGATGCTCAACGAAATCCTGAGACTCATCACCCAGTTTCTCATGAACACGCCGTTCATGTCGGGCATCGAGCTGACCCTCGCGCCCCTGAGGGAACTGGCCTTCGGCCTGGCCATCGTTCTGTTCATCATATTCGAGCCCCGGGGTCTGGCCGAACTGTGGCGGATAGTGAAATCAAATTTCAGGCTCTGGCCTTTTTCATACTAGAAGGGCTCACCGATGAGGCGATAACAGGACATGAAAGACACCATACTGCTCCAGATCAACAACATCAGTGTCGTTTACTCCGATGTGATCCAGGTTCTCAAGGGCGTGTCGCTGTCGGTCCCGGAAGGGCGCATCGTTTCGCTCCTGGGCAGCAACGGCGCGGGGAAAACTACCACGCTGAAAGCCGTTTCGGGACTCTTGAAACCGGAAAACGGAGAAGTTACGGATGGATCCATTGAATTTGACGGCACGGGTATTCAGAACCTCTCACCGGAAGACATCACGCGGATGGGCATCATACAGGTACTCGAAGGGCGGCAGCCTTTCAAGTACCTGACCATCGAAGAAAATCTCCGGGTCGGAACGGCGACCCGCTGGGGCAAACCCTACAGGCAGGACATGGAAATGATCTACGAGTACTTCCCGGTCCTGGCGGAGCGGAGGAAGGCCCTCGCGGGCTACTGCAGCGGCGGCGAACTCCAGATGCTGGTCATGGGAAGGGCACTCATGGCACACCCGCGCCTTCTCCTGCTCGACGAACCGTCCCTGGGTCTTGCGCCTCTGGTAGTACGTGAGATCTTTCAGATAATCCGGAGAATCAACCGGGAGCAGCAGACCACTATCGTCCTGGTGGAGCAGAACGCCAACATGGCTCTTCAGATCGCCCACTACGGCTACGTAATGGAGAACGGCAAGATCGTCATGGAAGGCAGGTCTGAGGATCTGAAGGAAAACCCCGACATCAAGGAATTCTACCTGGGTCTCGCGGCTTCGGGGGACCAGAAGTCCTACAAGGACGTCAAGTCATACAAGCGAAGAAAGCGATGGCTTTAGAGAGTGACGGCGTCTACGATTTTGAGCTGTATGGAGGCGCCGCCCCGCCAGCGGTTTACCTGGGGAGTGAAGGCCGCGTCCATCATCGACCCCTCCAGAGAACCGAACCGTTGCCCCTGGTTGAACCAGATAGATTCCCGCTCAAGACCGTCATCGCTCAGGGTCATTCGAAGATGGTTCGTTCCCACAACAGTGGAGGAGGTGACAAGGAGATTCCTGGCGCAGAGGACAGGCTCCGGGTTCTCATTTCCGAAGGGGGCGAGCATTTCCAGGTGTGACAGCAGCTGGTAGTCGATGTCCTTCAGGCGGCATTCGGCGTCTACGTTGACGGAGGGAATGACCTGTTCATCCCCCACGTGGTCACTGACCGCCTCGCTCAGAAGACGCGTAAATTCACTTATATTCGTTTCATCTATGGAAATGCCCACGGCGTACCGGTGGCCGCCGAAGGCGCGGAGAAGAGGCGCGCACTTCGACTCCAGTCCCTGATAGAGGTTGAACTCGGCGATGCTTCGTCCCGAACCGCGACCGATGCCGTCCTTCAGGCTTATAAGGAGGGAAGGGCGATAGAATCGTTCTACGAGCCGCGAGGCAACGATACCGATGACACCCGGATGCCACTGGTCGGATGAAAAAACGAAACAATTACTCTTTGAAAGCACCGGGTTAGATTCGATTTCTTCAAGTATTTCAGCAAATATTTTCCGGTCGATCTCCTGCCGTTCCCTGTTCAGAACGTCCAGGCGTCGCGCTATGGACAGGGCATGGTCATAATCATCGGAAATGAGAAGGTTCAAGGCGTCCTCGGGAGTACCGACCCGACCGGCGGCGTTGAGCCGGGGGATCAGCCGGAAAGCGGCCGATTCAGAATCGATGTCGGCGTTTTCCATGTTGCTCACCGCCTTCAGTGCCCTGATGCCGGGCCTTTTCCCCTCCTCCATGACGGCCAGGCCTATCTTTGCCAGCACCCTGTTTTCATCTGTAAGGGGGACAAGGTCTCCGATGGTTCCCAGGGCGACGAGATCGAGATAGTTCTTGAGGTTCGGGTAGGATCGGTTTTTCCAGAATCCCCTGGTACGCATGGTTCCCCGCAGGGCGATAAGAACGTTGAAGGCCACGCCGACACCGGCGAGGTGGCGAAAGGGGAATTCATTGTCCCTGCGGTTCTGGTTGATGACGGCCGTCGCCGGGGGGAGCCGCTCCGGGACTTCATGGTGGTCGATGACGATGGTGTCCATGCCGAGACGGGAGGCAAGGGCGATTTCCTCATGATTGGAAATGCCGCAGTCAACAGTGATGACAAGGCGGTATCCCTGCTGATGGATAGTCTCCACAGCTTTCCTGTTAAGGCCGTATCCTTCATCGATCCGGTCGGGAATGTAGCAGGACACCTTGGCGTCCAGTTTCGAGAGGAAGGTGGTCATGATGGCCGTGGAAGTAAGGCCGTCAACGTCATAATCACCGAAAATCATTATAGGTTCGTCCCTCTCTACGGCCCCTGCAATCCTGTCTACGGCCTTCTGCATGTCCGTGAGTAAAAAGGGATTATGGAGATCCTTGAGAGAGGGGAAGAGAAACTTCTTTGCCTCTTCCGGTGTGTGGATGTTCCGGTTCGACAGAATGTGTGCCAGAAGGGGACTCATACCGAGTTCCGCCATGAGACGCCTGCCGTTCATAGCGTTTTTCTTGCGGATATTCCATTCGACTCTGTGTTTCATGTTGATTACCTGTTAAGACCTTGAAAAACTATCGATTGTGTCATTTCGACCTCTTCCCCGTCACTTCGAACGTTTCCCTGTCACTTCGAACGCATGTGAGAAGTCTACAAGATCCCTCGCTTTGCTCGGGACATGGATTTCTCGTCGCCATGCTCCTCGAAATGACAAAATCCAAAGCTCTCCTGTTCTGAAACCGGGGGGAGTATGCACGCCGGGGATATGGTGAGACCGGGACAGCGGTCTCGAAGGAGTACAGTCCGCCTCGCATGGTGTTGGACTATAAACGAGGCGGGAAGCACTGTCAAGGCGGTAATCGGTCACGAAAGCCTCTGAAAAAATATTAATATCTTCGAGGCACGGCGCGCACATCCCTGGGGGATGAAGGTACTGTGAGGTACAACGCAGTGACGAAGACCAGGGTGCAATCAAGCATCCGGCTATAGTACCGGAGGTATGCCTCCGGTACCCTTGTGTACGAAGTCATCAACTTTCGGGATTGACGGGACGGATTCGCGGCCGAGAAATGACATAACATAAAACGTGGTTGATCTTCGGGAGAGATGGGTGTTACCCTTGAATCCTGTGGAGGCTGACCGATGGCACAACCAGAACCCGTTTCGCGGTTGCTGCGGGTGCAGAAAAAAGATATCGCTTATATCCGCTATGTTTTTGAGGGATACGAGGGGATTGCCAACGCTACCACCGTTGACGAGGAAAAGGGACTGGTGCGGCTGCAGATAGCACCTGACTTTGTAGAATCAGCGGAAGCCGTCCTCGGGGCGCTCGGAAAAGAAATCGCTCTGGAAATCGAAACGTCCGTTGAATGACGGACGGGGGACCAGGGTTACTGAACCGTTTTTTTCACATAGCCCGATCGTATGCACCGTGTGCAGACCTTTGAACGTTTCGGCGCTCCTGTTTTGTCGTCGATGATCCTGATTTTCTGAATATTGGGATACCAGGTCCTCTTGGATTTGTTGTTTGCGTGACTCACATTATTCCCGACGGACGGCTTTTTCCCGCATATATCGCATACTCGTGACATCTTCCCGGTTCTCCTCTTTGTTCCAGTCAAGGTGATGGTTCGTGGGCTGTTTTCTTAAAGGATTTGGATTTCTTTTGCAAGTTTTTTTTAAGACATTCCTGCTCCGTCGCCGGTCACCATCTGTTTTTTTACTGTCGAAGCGCCCACCCGCAGCTAAAACAGGAAGTCCGCACCGGACGGCGGGAGAGTGTGCTTACCCGGATCGGGGATAGTATGCATACCGGTCCTCTCCCAGAGCGGCCCGAGCCGCGGTGATCCCCGACACTACATCGCCGTCGAAACCAAGTACCGGTGCAAGCTCTCCACCGGCCAGAAAGACCGTGTCGAGGGGAGTCGATCCGTCTCGAAGGGGAAGGCCGAAGAAAGCTCGGCCCTTTGCCCGATAGCCGGAATCCCGGTCCTCCCCCCCGGCCCTGGAAATCCCGATCGATGTATCGAGATCGAAGCTCTCGACGGCATCGGGAAGAAACGGGAAAGGCCGCCGAAGAACCTGGAGCATACAAGAAGCCAATGCCGCCAGCTCGTCGTCCCCGGTTCTCGGTGACGGCTTCAGAACCATCATTGTCGCCGCAAGAGCTGTCTTGCCCGGCGGCGCGGTCTCACCGGCCCCTGACAGGGTGCGGTTCAGATAGATGAAGGGCAGTGTCGGGCAGGGCCGTTCAGATTCGTTCAGAGATAGGATGACCTGCTCGCCCATCATTTCAGGCAAGGATCGTTCGCCGACACCCATGTGCATTGTAAAGGGCCAGCATTCTTTTTTCCGGGGAGAAAACTTTTTTAAACAGCGTGACAACAGTGGATTTCCTTCCAGGAAGGAAGGCAGCCCGCGCCATCTGGTGCTGACGATGACCCGCCCTGCCGGAAGCGATGATGTCTCACCTCCCTGTTCGAGTTTTACGGTAACCTTCGTACCGATCCGGATCTCGGTGACGGTGTCACAGGAAAGGATCGTTCCGCTTCCTCTCACGATCGTGTCTTTCAGGGCCTTGACGATAGACTGTTTTCCTCCCGGGGGAAGCCGGAAGCCTCCGGACAGCGATGAAGAAAGAGCGTAGGAAGCTCCGTCGGACGAAAGCCCTTCATCCGGATCTGTATAACGGGCAAAGACAGCTCGTTCGGCTTCCAGGACGCCCTTGAGCTCCAGCCACTCCGGGGAGTTGAAATTCTCTTGTAAGCCCTTGAAATTCCCAATGACCCTCCCTTTCAGCTCACGAAACAGGTTGCCGGCCCTTTCATGGAGGCCGTTCTTTCGGTCCAGGTATTTCGGCACCATTTCCCTGATGAAGCGGCTGTTCCGGTACAGTGTTTCGTACCAGGAGCGGATTGTGTCTTCGGGGATTGAAAAATCACGGGATAGTTCGCGGCATCGATTTTCGACGGTACAGGGCAAGTCGACGGAACGGTCCTTGAGAACGGCCTGGATTAGGGGTTCACGCCCGCTGTCCCGGAAACAGTCAATGCCCATGTCCTCGAGAAAGGCGGCGAACACGCCGTCGGTGTCGAGGCCCGACCAGGGCAGGGGATCCCGGTCAAAAAGGTATCCTCCGGCAAGTGAAAAGACATGGTCCGGTCCTCCCTCTTCCAGGAGAAGCGTCCTCCTTCCCCGGTGAACGGCCAGGGAAGCCGCCACGAGGGAGGATATGTCACGACCGACAACAATAATATCGTACATGGCTTTTCAGGGATTCTCCGGGCGATTCGTCGTTCCAGCGGCTCGATGGTTAAAAGCCTTCCAGCGGAGGATTGTGAAAGGACGTTACAGGATGCGGCCGGCGGTTTTTTATGATGACCTTACGCCCCCTCACTTCGATACGTCCTTCGGCATAAAACTGGATGGCTTGCGGATAAATACGGTGCTCCTCACGTAATATCCGCTCCTGAAGAGTCTCGGGCGTGTCGTCGGGCAGGACGGGAACGACGGACTGTATGATAATGGGTCCCGTGTCGACGCCGTCATCGGCGAAGTGAACGGTGCACCCCGCAAACTGCACTCCGTATTCGAATGCCCGCTGCTGGGCATGGGTCCCCTGAAAGGAGGGAAGAAGGGCGGGGTGTATGTTCATGATCTTCCGGTGAAAGGCCGAAAGAAAATGACCCGAAAGAATCCTCATAAATCCCGCCATGACCACCAGCTCAACCGAGGCTGATCTGAGTTTCCGGATGAGTGCCTCTTCGAAGGAGACCCTGTTTTCGTAGACCCGATGGTCGATAACGGCGGTTCTGATTCCGTGTTTCGCCGCGCGCTCGAGAGCGTAGGCGTCAGCCACGTTACTTACCACGATGCCGATCGTGGCGTCCAGGATGCCCGCATCGATGCCGTCGATGATGGACTGAAGGTTTGAGCCGCTGCCTGATACCAGGACTCCTGTGACGAGCTTCTTCTTCATGGGCTCACACTACGAGCACCGGGGCCTCATCGTCGCTCTTGTGTTCAATGGACCCGATGACGGTTGCGGTTTCTCCCATGGAGGTGAGATGGTCAAGCGCGTCGTCGGCGTCTTCCTCTCCGACGATGAGCATCATACCGATGCCCATGTTGAAGACTCGATACATTTCAGCTTCTTTGATGTTCCCCATGGCTTGCATGATCTCAAAGACGGCCGGTCGTTCCCACTGTTTTTTCTCGATGCGGGCCTTAAGAGCGGGGTGAAGAATGCGGGGGACGTTCTCGTAAAAGCCTCCACCCGTAATATGCACGATGCCCTTGACAGAGACGTTTTTTATCAGGCTGAGAACGGTCTTTACATATATTCGTGTGGGACGAAGCAGTTCGTCACCGAGGGTTCCCCGGAGTCCGTCAATGATATCGGTGTGTTTCAATTTTTTCTTTTGAAAAAATACCCTGCGGGCCAGGGAGTAACCGTTGCTGTGCAGTCCGCTCGAGGGAAGCCCGATGATCCGGTCACCCAGGCTGATGCCGGATCCGTCAATGATGCTTTCCCGTTCCACGACACCGACACAGAACCCGGCAAGATCGTACTCATCCTCACGATAGAATTGGGGCATTTCGGCGGTTTCTCCTCCCAGAAGCGCGCAGCCCGCCTCGACGCATCCCTTGGATATACCTTCCACCACGAGCCGGCACCGGTGAGGGTCGAGCTTGCCCGTGGCAATGTAATCGAGGAAAAAGAGCGGTTCCGCCCCCTGGACGATGAGGTCGTTGACATTCATCGCCACCAGGTCGATTCCTACGGTGTCGTGACGGTCCATGGCATGGGCAATCATGAGCTTCGTTCCGACACCGTCCGTCGTAGCTACCAAAAGCGGGTTCCGGTACATCTCACGGTCGAGGTGAAACAATCCCCCGAAGCCCCCGATGGTACCCAGAACTCCCTGTCGGGTCGTGGCGCCCACGAGGGGTTTGATTGATTCTACAAAGGAGTTCGCGCGGTCGATATCCACTCCCGCGTCACGGTAGGAGACGGCTTTCTTTGACATTGACGGTCATCCCTTCATCATGGAAGATCGGTTTTGTAATTCAGAAGCTAGCTCAACAGGCAGTCAAAGTCAATTCTTTCCTTGTCAAAACGAACTGTTTCTGTTAATATTTCGCGATTCTTAGTTCATGAAATAACATTGTTTTGAGGCGTTGCCCGGTGCGGCAGGGGAGCAGGAATTCGAGCATAGGGTCATTGAAGGGTGTAGGGCCCAAGACCGCGTCGCTTCTGGGGAAAAAGGGAATATCCACCATCGAGGACTTCCTCAGGTTTCTCCCCCGGCGCTACGAGGATCGCCGGCGGGTGGTCCCTCTGTCGCAGGTCCTGCCGGGAGAAAAAGTAACAGTCTGTGCCGCCGTAAGCAAGGTCGTACGAAAAGGATTCCGCTACCGGGGAATCTGCGAGGTAACCTTCGATGACGGCAGCGGTACCGTCACAGGCCTGTGGTTCCGCGGCGCAACGGCTCACGTGCACCGCGTCTTTCAGAAAGATCGGCACTTCTTTCTGACCGGTGTTATTCAGGAAGTCGGGCGGACGAAAAGCATGGCACACCCCGAGTTCGAACCTGTCGACGAGAACCGTGGACCGGACATGGGTGAGCCCGACTTCCTGCACAGCAAAAGGATCGTTCCCGTCTATTCGGAAACAGAGGGGCTGCGACAGAAACTCATTCGCCGCCTCATGATGACCCTGCTCAGGGATCCGCCGGGATGCCTCGCGAGTCCGATTCCGGCTTCTGTCTGCCGGCGCAGAGGTCTCATTCCCATGGAGGAGGCGCTGCGGCGTGTCCATTTTCCTGATAATGAAGACGATCCGGATGAGTATAACAGGTTTCGCTCGGAAGCTCACCGGAGACTGATTTTTGATGAGCTGTTCTTCTATGAGCTTGCCATGGCCTTCAGGAAGCGGCGGTATCTCCTCGAGGCGGGAAGAAGTTTCAGAACCGACGGGATGCTGTTGAAGAAATTTTACGGGCTTCTCCCTTTTGAGTTGACGAAAGCTCAAAAGAAAGTCATAGAAGAAATCCTTTCGGACATGGACCGTTCCATTCCCATGCACCGGCTTCTCCAGGGTGACGTGGGAAGCGGTAAAACAGTCGTCTCCATGGTTCCCATGCTGGTTGCCTGTGATAACGGTTTTCAGTCGGCCATCATGGCACCGACGGAAATCCTGGCGGAACAGCATTACCGGGTCATGGGCGCCTGGGCTGAGCGCCTGGGCCTGAAGGCGGTTCTCCTGACAGGCTCCCTGAAGGGGGCGCGCCGTCGGGAAGCGCTGGAGGGTATCGGAAACGGATCGGTCCACATGGTTATGGGAACCCACGCCCTGATCCAGGAAGAGGTGCGATTCAGGAGCCTGGGCGTTGCCGTTGTGGATGAGCAGCACCGGTTCGGCGTGCTGCAACGGGAGATGATGAGAAACAAGGGGTTGTGCCCCGACATCCTGGTTATGACCGCCACGCCGATTCCCCGGACGCTCGCCATGACCGCCTACGGCGATCTCGACCTGTCCGTTATAGACGGTATGCCACCGATGAAACAGCACGTAACCACTATGGTTCTGTCCGAAGACGCGATGGACGCGGCCTGGAACCTGATGCGTCGGGAAATGGACCGGGGAGGCCGGGTGTTCATCGTATACCCGCTGGTGTCCGAATCGGAAGCCCTTGACCTGAAGGATGCCACGACCATGGCCGAACGTATTCAAAAGGACATCTTCCCGAACCGGAAGGTGGGACTTGTCCATGGCCGCATGAGGCGGGAGGACAAGGATGGGGTCATGGAAGAGTTCCGCCGGGGCGCCCTTCATGTCCTGGTGGCCACCACGGTCATCGAGGTGGGGATCGACATTCCCACGGCAACGGTCATGATGGTCGAACAGGCGGAACGCTTCGGACTTGCCCAGCTTCACCAACTGCGGGGAAGGGTGGGGCGGAGTGATCGACCGTCCTTCTGCCTGCTTGTGGCCCGTGAGGAAACGACACCGGAGGCACGACGGCGTTTGAAAGTGATGGAGAAGACCGCTGACGGTTTTGAAATCGCCGAAGCGGACCTCCGTCTGCGGGGTCCCGGCGAATTGATGGGAGTACGTCAATCGGGGTTTCCCGATTTCAGAATAGCCGACATTCTCCGGGATGGAGATATTCTTGAAGAAGCCCGGGATGAGGCGATGGCCTTCGCTTTCGGGAAGCGAGCCCGGAACGATGCGGAATATGACGCCGTCATGGAAGAGGTTGTCAGGCGATGGGGTGACGGGCTTTATCGGGCCGTCGGGGCGTGAATCGTTCTTACACTACGAGAAAGGTTTGCACTGTGGCGAAAAAAGACGTTTCTGTCGGATTGATCGGTTTTGGAACTATAGGAACAGGGGTGGTTCAGCTTCTGAAGCAGAACGAGTCGGTTATCCATCGGCGCCTGGGAGTCAACCTCGTCATCAAGACGATAGCCGATATCGACATCGTAACGCCGCGAAACATCTCCACCGAGGGCATACGCCTGACCGAAAACGCAGAGGACATTCTGAACGATCCCGATATCGACATCGTTGTTGAGCTGGTGGGCGGGCTGACCTGGGCCAGGACGTTCATTCTCGGCGCAATTCGGAAGGGAAAGCATGTGGTCACGGCAAACAAGGCGTTGCTTGCCGCCGAAGGTGACTCCATTTTCGAAGAGGCCGAGAACAGGAAGGTCAATATCGGCTTCGAGGCCAGTGTGGGCGGAGGAATCCCCATCATCAAGACTCTTCGGGAAAGCCTCGCGGGTAACAATATCCGCTCGATCTTCGGCATCATGAATGGTACCTGCAACTATATTCTCAGCAGGATGACCGACGAGCATCTTCCCTTCGAGTCGGTCCTGAAGGAAGCGCAGAGCCTGGGGTTCGCCGAAGCCGATCCCACCTACGACATAGAGGGACACGACACGGCTCACAAACTGGCCGTCACTCTCGCCCTTTCTTACGGGAAACGGGTGCGGCTTGACGACATATACCGGGAAGGTATATCGACTCTCAGCCGGCAGGATGTTGAATTCGCCCGGCAGCTGGGATACAAGATCAAGCTCCTGGCCATCGCCATCGAACGGGAGGACAGTATCGAAGCGCGCATACACCCGACGATGATACCCTTCGACAGTATACTTTCCAGCGTGAACGGAAATTACAACGCCTTTCATATCGTCGGCGATGCCTCGGGACCCCTGGTCCTCTACGGCCAGGGGGCGGGCATGATGCCCACGGCGAGTTCCGTGGCGAGCGACCTCATCGATATAGCCCGTGACATGCAGGAAGGGGTCCTTTGCCGGGTTCCCCTGAGGGCCTTTAAAAAAGACCGGATGACCGATATCAGGCTTCTCCCCATGGATGAGGTGCGAACGAACTACTACTTCAGGTTTTCCGCCGTCGACCGGCCCGGAGTTCTGTCCGCCGTCGCGGGGATCCTCGGCAAACATGACATCAGCATCGCCTCGGTCATTCAGACCGAGCGCAGGGACAGCGGGGCCGTTCCCGTAGTGATGACCACCCACGAATCGAGGGAAAGAAACGTGCGGGAGGCACTGGCGGAAATCAACCGCCTCGATACGATGCTGGCCGATACCGTGCTGATACGGATCGAAGATGAGCGATAGCATGAATTACATTATACTGCTGGGCGACGGGATGGCCGACTACCCGCTGGAGGAGTTGGGAGGCAGAACCGTTCTGGAGGCCGCGCGCACACCGGCAATGGACAGAATCGCCCGGGAAGGAACCATCGGCAGAATCGACACTATTCCGACGGGTCTGGCTCCCGGCAGCGACGTGGCCAACCTGAGCATCCTGGGCTATGATCCTCTTCATTGCCGGGCGGGACGGGGAGCCCTCGAGGCCATGAGTATGGGGTTGAAACTGGGACCCGGGGAGATTGCCTTCCGTTGCAACCTGGTAACCATCTCCAACGACGGCACCGGACGGCCGGTCATGGAGGATTTTACCGCCGGGCATATATCATCCGGGGAAGCGAGGCTCATTATCGAGGATCTCGAGACCGAATTGGGATCACCATCACGTTCGTTTCATCCCGGCGTGGGCTACCGTCACCTGATGCTCTGGAAGAACGGTCCCCGGAACCTTGGAACGACCCCGCCCCATGATATCGTCGGCAGGGAAATCAAGGATTATATGCCCCTTGGCGACGGGGCCCGCGAACTGGAGGAACTGATGGCTCGTTCCCGGGACATTCTGGCCGATCACAGGGTGAACAAAGACCGGATATCCCGGGGAGAAAAGCCGGCCACCTCTGTCTGGCTCTGGGGGCAGGGCGGGCTGCCGCCCATGACACCGCTCAGTTCACGGTACGCTGTCACCGGCGCCATCATATCCGCGGTGGATCTTCTGAAGGGTATCGGTGTCTGTGCCGGTCTCGAACCCATCAGGGTAGAGGGAGCCACGGGCTATATAGACACGAATTACCGGGGCAAGGCCGAAGCTGTGCTTGCCTGGCTTGAAAAAGGGAATTTTGTTTTTGCCCATGTGGAGTCCCCCGACGAAATGGGCCACGAGGGAAACACGGCTGGGAAAATAGCGGCCATAGAAGACTTCGACAGACAGGTGGTGGCCGGCGTTCTCGAGGGGCTTGAGGCGAGCGGAAAGGATTTTCGTCTCATGGTTCTCAGCGATCACGCGACGCCTGTTTCCGTAAAAACACACACCTCGGATCCGGTCCCCTTTGCCGTACTGTCGTCAGTTCCCGGAGAAAACCTGTCACGTCATGGTTCCTTTGGAGAGACGGAGGCACTGCGGTCGAACATCCTTGTTTCACCGGGGCACAGTCTGATCGATCATTTCCTGGGCGACTGGAGGTCCTTTATTGCATCCCTTTGAACTGCCCATACGGGTCATCTACGCCGACACCGATGCCATGGGAATCGTCTATCACGCGAACTACATCAAGTGGTTCGAAACGGGCAGAACGGAACTGATGCGGTCCCTGGGAATCAGCTGGTCCGAAATGGAGCCTCTTCAGTGTTATTTCCCCGTATCAAAGCTGTCCTGTCATTATCTTCTGCCCGCCCGGTACGACGATCTCCTTATCCTGAAAACGCACGTCGACAAACTGAAACGGGCCAGCATTTCCTTCAGTTACAGCCTATACGACGAGGGAAAGGAGCGGGTCCTGGTCCGCGGTTCCACACTCCATGCCTGCACCGATGAAAAGGGAAGGATCATACGGATTCCCGAGGTGATACACTCGAGAATCAAAGAAAAACACGGAGAAGGAGAAAACGCGTGGCACGAAGGCTGACAAAAAAAGAACTCAAGCAGCCGGACCAGTTTCAGAGCTTTTCCCAGCGGGTCTTCGACCTGGCCGGGGAGAACCTCAAAATGGTCTGTTTCTCTGCCGGGATAGTACTGGCTCTGGTCATTGCCGTCCTGGGATGGTATTTCTACCAGGGTCGCTATGAATCAAAGGCGGCCCATCTCTATGCCGAGGCTTATGGTTCCTATGAATCGCTCCTGGAAACGGTGTCGGAGAGGAGCCGGTTGGAAGCAGCCGTTGAAGGGTACGAGAAACTGCTCAGGGAATACCCCGCGAGCAATGCGGCGCTGACGGCCAGCTACAACCTGGGAAATCTCTATTACAGCCTCGAAGCCTATGACAATTCCATCAGCGCATACGGGAGATATCTCGAGAAGGCTCCCCGGGGAAGTGTCCTGAGGCCGCTTTCCTGGTACGGTCTCGGTTATGCCATGGAGGCGCGGGGTGACTACCCGGGGGCCCTGGAGTCCTTTCAGAAGGCCCATGAAGGTTCATCGGGAATTCATTTCAAGGCCATCAATTATTCGAACATGGCACGAATGTATGAAAAAATGTCTGACAGGGAGAAAGCCTTACAATACTACGAAAAGGTGATCGATGTCGATTCGGATGTGATCCTGGCCGGTCTTGCCAGGAACCGGATCGCGGAAATCAGATAGGGTGGATGGGCAACAATATGAATGAGCATAAAACGATACTTTCGGGGAACGAGGCCATTGCCCGGGGTGCCTATGAATGGGGGGTCACCTTCGCCGCGGCCTATCCCGGCACGCCAAGCACCGAGATAACGCAGGAATTCTCACGGTATGACGGCGTCTATGCCGAGTGGTCACCCAACGAAAAGGTCGCCCTCGAAGTGGCGATCGGCGCCGCCTTCGCGGGAGCCGACGCCATGGCCGTCATGAAACATGTGGGAGTCAACGTCGCCGCCGATCCTCTTTTCACCGTAAGCTACACAGGAACAAACGGCGGGCTGGTGCTGGTCGTTGCAGACGATCCGTCCATGCACAGCTCGCAGAATGAACAGGACAGCAGGAACTATGCCGCATTCGCGAAAGTTCCCATGCTTGAACCGGCGGACAGTGAAGAAGCCCGACAATACATCAAAACGGCCTTCGCCCTGAGCCGGGATTTCGACACGCCGGTTTTCCTCAGGTCCACGACGCGGCTGTCACACTCCAAGTCGGTGGTTACCCTCGAGGAGCCCCGAAAGCGGGTTGACGGGAGAAATGTCGTCAAGAACTCGGCGAAATATGTCATGGTCCCCGCTATGGCCCGGAAAAGGCGGATTGTCGTGGAAGACCGCCTGAAGAAGCTTCAGGTCTTCGCCGAATCATTCGACGGGAACAGAATGGAGCTGAACAGCACTGAAGCCGGCATCATAACCGCCGGCATGACCTATAATTACGCGAAGGAAGCATTCCCGGAATACTCCTTTTTGAAGCTCGGCATGGTCTACCCGCTTCCGGAAAAAATGATCAGGGATTTCGCCTCAAAGGTAAAAAAACTCTATGTTGTGGAAGAGCTGGACCCCTTCATCGAGGACCGGATCAAGGCCATGGGCATCGACGTGACGGGAAAACAGATATTTCCTTTCAACAACGAGTTTGACCCGGGACTTCTTGAGCGATCCATGAGTAAGACAGAGGAGGAACCGTTGTTCCCCGGCCTGCCCGAGCTGCCGGCCCGCCCGCCGAATCTGTGTCCGGGCTGTCCTCATCGGGGTCTCTTTTATGTGCTCGGACGGCTCAAGGTCTTCGTCACCGGTGACATCGGCTGCTACACCCTTTCATTCCTCAAGCCCCTCGAGGGCCTCGATTCCTGCATATGCATGGGGGCAAGCATCGGCATGGCCCACGGTATGAGCCGGGTTCTCGGCGAGAAGGGCAGGGTCGTCGGTGTCATCGGGGACTCGACCTTTGTCCACTCGGGCATAGCCTCGCTGCTGAACATGGCCTATAACCGGAGTGATGCCGTCATCGTCATCTGCGACAACAGGACCACGGCCATGACGGGGATGCAGGATCATCCCGGTACGGGGCGTACCCTGCAGGGGGAACCTACGAAGCAGCTCGATTATGAAGTTCTTGCCCGTGCCCTGGGTATCGACGACGTGAAGGTGCTGAACCCCTTCGACCTCAGGAACACGAGAAAAGTACTTCAAGAGGCGCTCGCCTCGGAAGGTCCATCGCTGGTCCTGTCCCGGGGACCCTGCGCGCTGCTCGCCACAAGACGGGCTGAAGCACGAAAACCGTTCAGGGTTGACATTCACCGCTGCACCGGCTGCAGGGCCTGCCTTGCCCTGGGATGCCCCTCGATCTCATGGAGGCGTTTCAAAGACATTCCTGACGTGACAATTGAAAAGAAAACCGTAAAGCAGGAGGGCATTGCCCTGATCGATCCCGTCAGTTGCAACGGATGCGGGGTATGCCTGCAGCTCTGCGCGGCAAAGGCCATTGTGGAGGGTGTCGGCGATGAATAACAACAGCGTCACTACCGTTCTTTTTGTCGGCGTGGGCGGCCAGGGAATCATCATGGCGAGCGACTTGCTTTCCCGGGTGATGCTGCGGGCCGGCCGTGACGTCAAAAAGAGCGAGGTTCACGGTATGGCCCAGCGGGGCGGCTGTGTCAGCAGCCACGTCCGGTATGGCGGCAGGGTCTATTCCCCCCTGGCAGGGAAGGGGGGCGTGGATATTCTCGTTTCCTTCGAAACAATGGAAACCCTTCGGTATCTTGATTACCTCAAAAAAGGGGGCTCGGCGATTGTCAACGATGAGGAACTCTTCCCTCCCGCCGTTAACCTGGGCGACGAAGCCTATCCCGCGGATGTGCCGGCCCTCTTGAAGAAAACCCTTTCCGCCGTCAAGATCCTGAAGGCGACGGACATGGCTCTTCAGGCCGGTGACCGGAGAATGGCCAACACGGTTATGCTGGGCGCCCTGTCATCTTTTACCGATGTCAACGAGCACCTCTGGAAAGACGTGCTGAGGGCTTCCTTTCCCGAGAGGCTGGTCGAAAAGAACCTGACCGCCTTTAATATGGGAAGAACTTATTGAAATACCAGGAGATTCAAGCCGGCGCATGTCGACGGACTATTACGAAATATTAGGCCTTACCAAGAAAGCGACAGCCGAGGACATAAAAAAAGCCTACCGGCGACGGGCGCTCAAGTACCACCCGGACCGAAACCCCGGAAACCCTCAGGCAGAGGCGGAGTTCAAAAAAATAAGTGAAGCCTACGCCGTCTTGAGTGATCCCGAAAAACGTAAACAATACGATATCTTCGGATCACAAGACTTCGGCCGCCGCTACTCACAGGAAGATATCTTCAGGGATTTCGATTTTAATTCCATTTTTCGTGAATTCGCCTTCGGAACCAGGAGGACGGGCTTTCAGGGGAAAAGGAGGATGTCCCGGGGCGACGATCCCTTTGCCTTTGCCGATCTTTTTTCCGGTACCTGGAATCAACAGGGACCTCGCCTCCAGCCTGAACGGGGAAAAAATATTGAGTACAACCTCGATGTTACCCTTGAAGAAGCATTCGGGGGCGCGGAAAAAAAGATTTCCCTGGCCGGGGGAGGGAAAAAAATTCTTGTCAGGATTCCGCCGGGTATTGCCACGGGCCGGAAACTGAGGCTTCCGGGAAAGGCCCATCCCGGCAAACATGGCGGTGTCGCGGGTGATGTTTTGATAACGGTGCGTGTTGTACCCCATAAGGTATTCGCCAGAGAGGGAGACAACTTGACGGTGAGTGCCGGCATCAGGTACTCAGAGGCCGTTCTCGGTACGACGGTCGAGATTCCCACCATAGGCGGAGAGACAAAACGCGTCAGGATACCCGCCGGATCAGGGCCGCTTACAAAGATTCGGATGAAAGGCTACGGGATGCCCCGATTCAGGGGGGCGGGCAGGGGAGACGCCTATCTCAGATTGAGCATTATCATTCCGAAATCATTGAATAAAGAACAAGATAAACTTATCAGGTCCATGGCTGAAAAGGGACTGTAGAGAAAAACGCAGGGGAGCATGTCATGAATGTATCACAGGGTGTCCTGGAGAGGCGCAGTATCCGCGCTTTTTCCGTGAAAGTGCCGGAACGAAGTCTTGTCGAATCAATCCTCGGGCATGCCCGATGGGCCCCTTCATGGGGGAACACGCAGTGCTGGAAGGTGACCGTCGCCGACGGCGACCGTCTCGAGGCCTTCAGGGAAAACAACCGGCGGCAGTACCTTGACGGGGTGGTTCCGAACCCCGACATGCCGATGCCTCGTGAGTGGCCCGAAATCAACAAAGCCCGGTACGGAGAGGTTGGGCGCCGGGTCTTTGAAGCCTTGTCCATCGCCCGGGGTGACAAGCAGGCCAGGCACGAACATCAGGCCCGCATGCACGGTCTCTTCGGAGCGCCGATGCTGCTGCTTTTTTCCGTGGACAGGGCTATAACTCCACCGGAGTACGCCATGTTCGATCTGGGATCTTTCGTGCAGACCATCTGTCTTCTGTCCTGGGAAAAGGGCCTGGGAACCTGCCCGCTGGCGGTGGCCGTAAATTATCCCGATGTCGTACGGCGGCACATTGACATTCCCGAGGGCGAGGCGCTCGTGATGGGGTTGGCCGTCGGTTATCCCGATATGGCCGCCCCGATCAACAGCTTCGAACGTTCCAGGGCGTCCGAAAAAGAAGTGATCAGGTGGGGTGCATGAGCCGTCGCGGGGTGGTCTCCGGACCACCCCGCCGCCGAAACCGGAAACGTCTGATAAGATATGTTATGTAAACTTTGGTGTGGATTTATTCCAGGGTGACGTCCCCCCAGGCTCCAAGCGCGTCTCCGACTATGATCACCACTCCCCTGACGCCGTCGATTTCTTTCGCCTCCGTGAGTACTCGTCGAATGTCGTGTTTATCCTGAACGCGATTAGCCAGTGCCGTGGCAACGGCGTCGGCCAGGGCTCCCGACGCCGCAACAACACACACGGCGTCGGCATTTCCGAAGCTCAGGGAAGGTCCCACTGTTGCCGATGAAGTACAGACGGCACAGGGTGTCTTCCCGGCGGCGAGGACCAGGTTGACGTTACAGCTCAAGGGAGACGGACCGGCAAAAATAGAAACCCTGGCCTCGCCCTTCTCGAGAATCAGAAACACATCTCCCCCGTTTTCGACAATGACGGTCCTGCTGAACCCGTTCAGGTCCCGGCTAACCTTTTCAGCCAACGCGCCGGCGACAGATGCCATGGGACCGACGCCGGCAGACCGGGAGGCGTCCATCATGGTTTTCACGATTCCCGGGGCTAAAGCCGATTCTTCCCGCAGGGGCACAAGTGATGAGAAAAAATCAGGATGTTCCCTCCCGTACTGCTCGATAATGCGGCGGTGCTTCAGAAGTGAGCGTCGGGCCGGGTCCGACAGATCGCGGTCGCCGCTGATGAAGAGGTCCGACTCCCTGACTGTTACGGTGCAGGAAACAAGTCCCGTTCCCGTCGAGAGACGCCTGTAGGTCCTTTCGTGGTAAGGGCTCATATTGATGCGATAACACTACATAAAATAGGTTGCCCCGGCTCCAATTACCCCATCGGCGTCGGTCTTCAGGGACTCGGAAATGTCCAGCTTCAGGTTGTCTCCGAGGTAGATTATCGTTTCTGATGTTTCATTTGAACGAAGGTGAATGTAGGCGGGGTAACTTCCCCTGTGCTTCTTGAGAACTTTCTTGAATTTCACCAGGTCGGCGGCGCCGGCTGCAGTATCCAGTCTCAGGAGAAAATGCACCGAACCGAGAGGTTGTTCGAGGGCCTCTTCCATGCTGGAAACCTCGGTGGCAATGATCTTCGCGCCCTCTTCCGCGGCATCGATCGTTCCTTTTACCACCAGCGGCGCGTCGGCGGTGATGTGGGCGTGGGCACTGCGGTAGAGTTCAGGGAACAGAATCACCGTTACCAGTCCTTTCATGTCATCGAGGGAGATGTAGGCCATGGTTTCCCGTTTTTTCGTCGATACTTCGCGAATGCCGCTGACAACTCCGCAGATTGTCACGGACGCGCCGTCCCTGAGGGTCAAAACCGTTTCCGATGTTGCCGGGGAAAGGAGGCTCAAGCGCTGTTGATACTTGAGGAGGGGGTGCCCCGACACGTAGAATCCGAGAGTTTCCTTTTCATGGATGAGAAGATCGTCTTGATCCCATTCGGGCACACTCGGCAGCATCGGTTCGCCCTCGTCGTCTGCCCAGTCGGGCTGGTCGAAGAGGCTTGTTTGGCCGCTCAGGTGGTCACGGCGACGCTTCTGGGCCAGTTCGATGACTGATTCATAGCCTTCCATGAGCCTTCGTCTGTTGGGTTCCAGAGAGTCAAAAGCTCCGCACTTGATAAGGCTTTCAACGACTTTTTTATTGACTTTCCTGAAATCGATCCTGCTGCAGAAGTCGTAAAACGACTTGAACGCTCCCCCCGCGTTCCGATCATTTCGAGCCTCGATGATGGCGTCAACAGCTCCTTCGCCAACATTTTTCACTGCCGACATTCCAAATCGAATGTTAGATTCATCGGTTATAGTGAAATCTTTATGTGATTCATTAAAATCAGGAGGAAGAACTTTGATGTTCATGTCGCGGCATTCACTGATGTACTTTATTATTTTATCACGGTTGTTTTTTTCGCTCGTCAGAAGGGCCGCCATGAATTCAACGGGATAGTGGGCCTTCAGATAGGCCGTCTGGAATGAAATCATTGCGTAGGCCGTGCTGTGGGACTTGTTGAAGCCGTACTCGGCAAAGGTCTCCATCTGTTCCCAGATCTTTACGGCCTTTGACTCCGGAATCCTGTTCTTTCCGGCTCCCCCGAGAAACTTCGGCCGTTCCCGCTCCATGTCGGAAGCCTTTTTCTTGCTCATGACACGACGGAGATTGTCCGCCTCTGCCATGGTATAATTCCCTATGGTTACCGCGATCTGCATCACCTGCTCCTGGTAGAGGATGATGCCGTAGGTTTCCTTGAGAATCTGCTCAAGCGCCTCCAATTCGTAGGATATTGTCTGCCGGCCCTGCTTTCGGGCGATAAAATCCGGCACCATGCTCATGGGTCCGGGACGATAGAGGGCGATGAGGGCGATGAGGTCTTCGATGCAGTCGGGTTTCATGGACAGGAGGATGTCTTTCATACCCGAGCTTTCAAGCTGAAAAACGCCGTCGGTCTGGCCCCTGCTGAGAAGCTGATAGGTTTCCCGGTCATCGAGGGGAATGTCATCAAAGTTGATCGCGACCCCCCTTCCCCGTTCGATGAAACGCAGGGTTTCATTGATTACTGTCAGTGTTTTCAGCCCCAGAAAATCGAACTTGGTAAGCCCCGCCTCTTGCAGGTCGTTCATGGAATACTGGGTAACGATGTCCTCGTTCCTGGGGCTTTTAAAAAGGGGAACCCGTTCGACGAGCGGTACGTCGGAGATCACCACCCCCGCGGCGTGTGTCGACGCGTGACGAGCGAGTCCCTCCAGGGACCGGGAAAGGGCAACCAGCCTCTTGACGGCGGGATTCCTTTCTATTTCTTCCCTGAGGCGAACTTCCCGCTTGACGGCCTCGTCAAGAGAAATGTTGAGAACATTGGGAATCATCTTGGCGATCCGGTCAACCTCCCCGTAGGGCATGTTCAGCGCTCTTCCCACATCACGGACGACAGCCTTCGCCTGCATCTTGCCGAAGGTGATGATCTGGCTGACACGGTCGGAGCCGTATTTTCGGGTAACGTAATCGATGATCCGGTCACGTCCTTCGATGCAGAAATCGATATCGATATCGGGCATGCTGCGCCGGTCGGGGTTGAGAAAACGTTCAAAAAAAAGACCATAGCGTATGGGATCTATCGTGGTGATACCCAGGGCGAAGGCCACGAGACTTCCCGCCGCAGACCCTCTTCCCGGCCCCACGGGGATGGAATGCTTTTTGGCATAGTCCACGAAATCAGCCACGATAAGAAAATAGCCGGGGAAACCCATCGATTCTATTATATCCAGTTCGTCTTCCAGGCGCTTGTGATAGGTTCTCCGGACCTCTTCCCGGTCGAAGGCGGGAATGGACGAAGAAATCCCGTCAAGGCCTTCTCGAGCGAGTTTTCTCAGGTAATCCGCCGCGGAGAGACCTCTCTCTATATCAACGTGGGGAAGATAGACCTGGTTGAGATCCAGGGAGAGGCTGCATCGCTCCGATATGGTAATCGTGTTTTCAATCGCCTCGGGAACGTGAGCGAAGGCTGCCTTCATCTCGTCGGGGGACTTGAAATAAAACTCATCGGTCTGAAATCGCATGCGCTGAGGGTCGTCGATAGTCTTGCCGGTCTGAATGCACAGGAGAATTTCATGGGCTTCCGCGTCGTGCCGCTTCAGGTAGTGACAGTCGTTTGTCGCCACCAGCGGCATGGCGATCCTGCGAGCCAGGGCTATGAGTTCCAGGTTGACCTGTTTCTGCTCAGGGAGCCCGTTCTCCATGATTTCCAGGTAAAAATTGTCCCTTCCGAAAATCTCCCGGTACTCCTCCGCTGCTCTTTCGGCATCCGCCGGCTGACGGGAGAGCAGGAAACCGGGGATTTCCCCGTGCAGGCAGGCACTCATGGCTATCAGTCCGTTACTGTATTCGGCCAGCAGCTTCTTGTCCACGCGGGGCCGGTAGTAGAACCCCTCCAGGTAGCCTCTGGAGGTCAGCTTCATGAGGTTCCGGTAGCCCTCCATGTTCCTGGCAAGGACAACCAGATGACGGGACCCCTCGCCCGCTTCGGGAGAGTTTTTTTCCCTGTGATCCCCGTGGGCCACGTAGAGTTCACAGCCGATTATAGGTTTTATTCCGTACTTGAAGGCTTTCTTATAAAAATCCAGGGCCCCGAACATGTTTCCGTGATCGGTAATAGCCACCGCGGGCATCCGATAGTCGCGAGCCGCCTTGAAAAGGTCATCCAGGCGCAGAGCGCCGTCGAGCAGGCTGTACTGGGTGTGAACGTGGAGATGAACAAAATCAGAGTGCTTCATGAACCTAATCGATCCAGTAGTTCGGAGCTTCCTTGGTAATGATCACGTCATGGACGTGGCTTTCACGAAGACCGGCGCTTGTGATGCGCATAAAGCGCGTATTTTTTCTCAATTCCTCTATCGTTCTGCAGCCCACGTAGCCCATTCCCGCCCGGATGCCCCCCACCAACTGATGGATTCCGGCCGACACTGTTCCACGGAAGGGAACCCGTCCCTCGATTCCCTCGGGAACAAGCTTCATGGCGCCTTCATATTCATCGTCCTGGTAGTAGCGGTCCCTGCTGCCGGCCTTCATGGCCTCAATGGATCCCATGCCCCGATAGACCTTGTAGGTTCTGCCCTGAAACAGGATGGTCTCGCCGGGGCTTTCCTCCGTCCCCGCGAAAAGACTCCCGATCATGACGCTGTACGCGCCCGCCCCGATCGCTTTCACCACGTCTCCTGAGTATTTTATGCCCCCATCGGCGATAAGGGGGATGCCATATTTATCGGTGGCCCGGGCGCATTCCTTGATAGCCGTCATCTGGGGAACGCCGACGCCGGCTATGATACGGGTCGTACAAATCGATCCGGGGCCGACTCCGACCTTGATGGCGTCCGCACCGGCCCTGATAAGCGCCTCCGCCCCCTCATAGGTAGCCACGTTGCCGGCTATGAGTTCGCACGTCTTGAAGTTCGCCTTCGTTGACCGGATCGCGTCAAGGACGGAGGCCGTGTGTCCGTGGGATGTGTCGATAACGATGACATCGGCCCCCGCGTCGAGAAGGGCCTGTACCCGGGCCTCCCGGTCGATGATTCCAACGGCGGCGGCTACCCGCAGACGCCCCAGCCCGTCTTTGCTTGCCAGTGGATAACGCTTGATCTTTTCGATGTCTTTTATGGTGATCAGACCTTTGAGGTTGTTCCTTTCATCCACTACCGGAAGTTTTTCGATGCGGTGCCGGTGCAGGAGTTTCTTCGATTCTTCAAGCGTGATGTCCGCTGAGACCGTCACCAGGTTTTCCTTCGTCATCACCGCCGATACCGGCTGCTCGAGGTTGTCTTCGAACCGGAGGTCGCGGTTTGTGATGATGCCCACCAGTTTTCTGCCCTTTACAACGGGTACGCCTGAAATCTTGTAGCGGCTCATCATTTCCTGGGCTTCCCGGACCTTCTGTTCCGGTCCTATGGTAATGGGGTCCACAATCATGCCGCTTTCCGATTTCTTGACCTTGTCCACCTCGATTGCCTGACGCTCAATGGTCATGTTTCGGTGAATTGTTCCTATACCGCCTTCCTGGGCCATGCATATGGCCGTTTTCGACTCGGTCACCGTGTCCATGGCCGCACTGACCAGGGGAATACTCAGAGTGATGGTCCGCGTCAGCATAGTGGATGTGTCAACCCCTTTCGGCAAAACCGTCGACTCGGCGGGTATCAGGAGAAGGTCATCAAAGGTCAGTCCTTCGGGTATGGGTTCATCTAACATACGTACAACCTCCATTAATCCTGTTAATTGATGGGCCGTTCCTGTCCGCCCGGGTTTCCGGGATCAGCTTCCGCGTTCTTCGTCCGGACATTGTGGCGTATCCGGTGGCGGCCTGTTCGGGTCTCAAGAAAAAATTCGTCAGCCTGGTGCTGAATATGCCGGGCGAGCTGGTAATAGGCCGCCCTGGAAAAACGCGCGTCAAAGGTTCCCCCCTTTACGGAACAGTACAGAACATCGTCGGCCCCCACCTTCAGGGATACAACGTCCAGCGATTCGGTTGAATTGTCATTCAACAGGATTTCAATCGTATCGATTACCTCCCGCTGTTCCCGTACGGAAACCGAATTGACCACGAATGGTGTATCTTCCACGTCGATATAGGTGCGGACGCCCTTCATTTCGACATAGTAGCCGTTCTCTCCGTCGTAACCGAGGGCCTCGAAGAAAAGAGCGAGGATGTCCCTGCGGAACATTTCAGCGCCCCGGTAGTACCAGATACCGTCCCTGTCGATACGTATAGGGATGCGTATCACGTCCCCTGAATTCTCATGGTTGTACATTATTTATCTGCGCCTCGTTGCGGTGTTTTTCATCGTTTCCGTGTCGAGCAGCACCGTCACCGGTCCATAGTTTACCAACTCGACGTCCATCATTTTTTGAAAAGAACCCGTAGCCACCCGGGTGACATGTTTCCGCGCGCAGGCAACGAAATGTTCATAGAGTTTCCCGGCCGTTTCCGGTTCACAGGCGTCGGTGAAGGAAGGCCTTCGCCCTCTGCTCGTGTCGGCGAAGAGAGTGAATTGAGAAATTATTAACATATCGCCGGAAATGTTCAAAAGCGAACGATTCATTTTCCCGGCTTCGTCTTCAAAAATTCTCAGGTTGAGTATTTTGTCGCAGAGAAATTCAGCCTCTGCCGTACCGTCTCCCTTTCCGACACCGAGAAATACCAGGATGCCCCTCCCGGCGGATCCGACGCAGGCACCGTCCACGGTCACCTTTGCTCTGTGAATCCGCTGGATTACCGCTCTCACGAAGAAAAATGCCTCCCGGGGTAGTTGGAGGGCATGTTAACAGTACTGGGTGTTTTTGCAAATAATTTTCTTTATGGGGGCGAATCACGGCGCCAAACGGGGGATGCCTGCGATCGCTTACTCGAACTCGGCAAACAGTGCTGCTTCCAGGGGAAGGTCCGGTGTGTCACCGTGTATTCGGAGGGCTGACCTGGAACGGTTCGCCCTCCGGATCAAACCCTGCCTCCCGAGAAACACGAGAGGGCGACTTCCAGAAAGAAGCCCGGCAGAACGCCCATGAGGATGGTCGATCCTGCCAGGACGGCAATGACAACGGTGAAGACATTGACCGGGGAAGCCGAGGCCGGAGGAAGAAAGTCGGAATCCTCTCCCATGTACATGTAGACGATAACGCGCAGATAGTAGTAGGCCGACACGACCGACATCAGCACGGCGACGATGACCGTTCCCAGGTGGCCCGCCTCCAGACCGAACTTGAAGACATAAAACTTCGCGAAGAAACCGCCGGTGGGCGGAATTCCCGTCAGAGACAGCATGAAAACGGCCATGGCAAGAGCCAGGAAGGGGCTGCGTGAGCCCAGGCCCGCCATATCCTTGAGGCGAAGTATCCCTTCGTTCCCGCGTGAGAGGTGGACGGCGACACCGAAGGCTCCCATGTTCATCAGCGCGTAAACACAGAGATAGAAGATCAACGCCGAGGAACCTTCGGGCAGAGCGTAGAAGGCGATGAGCATGTAGCCTGCCTGGGCGATTCCTGAATAGGCAAGCATGCGCACCAGACCGTCCTGGCGGAGGGCGGCGAAGTTGCCCAGCACCATGCTGGCGACGGCCATGACGATGACAAGGCCGCCCACCATGCCGAGCGCGTATCCCGCAAGCTCGGTCCCCACTCGGATGAAAACGGCGAAGGCCGCTATCTTGGGCGCCACCGCGAGAAGGGAAGCGATGCTGACCGGAGCCCCCTCGTAGACGTCAGGTGCCCACATATGAAAGGGAACGGCCGCTATCTTGAACCCGATACCAACGAAGAGCAGGGCCGCCGCCGTGAAAAGAAGCGGGAGCCCGCCCCCGATGGAGCTGTCGAATATGCCGACACCTGAAATCCCTGTCCCCCCTGACACACCGTAAATCAGGGCTATGCCGAAAAGAAAGACGGCCGACGAAAAAGCACCCAGAAGGAAGTATTTCAGGGCGGCTTCCATCCCTTCCTTCACCTGTTTGCAAAAGCCCACCAGAACGTAAAGCGAAAGGGACATGATTTCCATCCCGAGAAAGACAACCATGAGGTCCGTGGCGGCCATCATGATGTTCATCCCTATCGCCGCGATGAGAATGAACCCGTAATACTCCGCCCCATGGCGCTTTTCCCGCTGCAGATATTCATGGGAATAAAGAATCACCAGGAACAGGCACAGCAACGCGACAAGCTGCAGCAAGAGCGAGAAGTTGTCCCGCAGGATCAGGCCGCCGAAACCGGAGATGTTCCGTCCCCAGTAGAACGGAATAAGAAGAAGTGTCGAAAAAAGGGCGAGGAAGGCCGGACCGGCTAAAAAGCGTTGCCTCTCCCCTCCTCCCTCCCGCAGGAACGAATGGCAGGCGAAGACCAGGAGCAGTATCTCCGGAAGGACGCTCACGATGCCGTTCAATGCGGGCGCACTAGAAATCATAGGATACCCCCCGCGCCTTCCCGTACTCGCGATGGTCGGGCACGGCGCAATACTCGCGTCCAGCTTGTACCTTGTCCAGGAGTACCTGGGCCGACAGGTCCATTCGGTTCATGAACCATGACGGGAAGAGTCCGATCACGAAAATCAGAATAACAATTGGAATCATGGTGCAATTCTCCCGGGGGGAACAATCTTTGACGGTTCCTTCCGTCGGTTCCCGTTCGGTTTCGAACATGACACGCTGGTACATCCAGAGCATATAGACGGCCCCCAGGACCATCGTTGTCGCCCCCAGGGCCCCAACCCACCAGACAAACTGGAACGCTCCCAGGAGCAAGAGAATTTCTCCCACAAACCCGTTGAGTCCGGGAAAACCGATAGATGAGAGAAGAACAATCATAAACAGTGTCGCCATAACGGGCATCCGGCCTGCCAGACCGCCCATCCTGTCCATGTCCCTGGTCCCCTTCCGCTCATACAGGGCCCCCACCAGGATGAAGAGAGCGCCCGTACTGAGGCCGTGGTTCACCATGTGTATGATGCCGCCCTTTATGCCGGCGAGGTTCATGGCGAAAACACCAACCACGATCAGCCCCATGTGGGAAATACTCGAGTAGGCGACCAGCTTCTTCAGGTCCCTCTGGGCGAAAGCCAGGAATGCCCCGTAGATAACCCCGATGATGCCCAGGGCCATGATGACCGGCGTAAAGTCAGAGACGGCGATGGGAAACAGGGGAAAACAGAAACGGAGAATACCGTAGACGCCCATTTTCAACAGAACACCGGCCAGGATCACGCTGCCCGCAGTCGGTGCCTCGACGTGGGCGTCGGGAAGCCAGGTATGGAAAGGGAATGCCGGTATTTTGACGGCGAAGGCCAGGAAGAAGACAATGAAGAGCCATCGCTGGCCGGCTTCCGGTACGGTGAGCCCGAACCATTCCACAAGGTCGAAGCCAAAGCCGCCGCCCAGGTTCCGGTTAAGGAAGGCCATGACAATGATGCCCACCAGCATGAGCACGCTGCCTCCCATGGTGTAGATGAAAAACTTGATAGCGGCGTAACGGCGGTCAGCGCTTCCCCAGATGCCGATTATGAGAAACATGGGAATAAGGGTCGCTTCCCAGAACAGATAGAAGAGGAACGTGTCGAGGGCCGCGAAAACGCCCAGCATTCCCGTGGAGAGAACGAGGAAGAGGGAGAAGTACAGTTTTACCTTGGTTTCTATTCTGTTCCAGGACACCAGTACTGCGGTGACGGTGAGAAAGGTCGTGAGGTTGATCAAAAACAGGCTCAACCCGTCGATACCCAGATGGTAGGATATGCCCAGCGCCGGTATCCAGGAGGCTTGCTCAACGTACTGGAAGCCTCCGGCCGTCGGGTCAAAGCCGAAAAAGGGTACGAGGCTCGCGATAAAGCTGAACATCGCCGTCACCAGGGAAACCCACTGGACGGCGGCTCTGCCTGTGCAGAGCATGACGGCCGCGACCCCGGCGAGAGGTATAAAGACGATGAGTGATATGATGGGCAGTGTGTTGAGCATAATAGCCGTATTTCCTGTCTTTGGTATGGGAGCGTTGTTCTCTTCAGCTGGTTACCGCCAGTGTTATGCCAAGAAAGAGGACGATACCCGCCGCTATAAAGAGGGCATAGGCGGTCACGGTTCCTCTCTGCAGGAGCGCGAAGAGCCTGCCCGCTGCCAGGGCGGCCGCTCCGGCACGATTGACCAGTCCGTCGATAATGATCGTGTCGAGCACGGTACTGCTGAAGGCGGCCAGCCTCTTGAAAGGCCCGACCAAAAGGGCGTCATGTAAATGATCCATTCGAAAACCGCTGAAAAGAAGATTCATCAGGCCGGCATTGTTTTCTTCCAACTGGACCATGTAATTCCTTCTCCGGGAATAGAGTCTCATGGCGGCCAGGAGTACCACGACGACGACGATGGAAACGATGAGCAGCATGGCTGTTTCCAGAGCGTGTGACACCGCCGGGTCACCTGTTTGCGCCGGGGGGAGCGTGGAGGCCATAAAATTCCCGAAAATGGTTTTCCCGGCAAGCATGGGCAGATTGAAAACACCGAAGGTGGCGGCACAGAACCCCAGGACCGCCAGCGGGACAGTCATGGAATATCCCGGTTTGTGGATTGAGCCGTCGTACGTGCCTTCCCCGAGAAACGCCAGGCCGAAGAGCTTGCCGCAGTACAGAGCCGTGATCACGGCTCCACCGAAACCGAGAAACCAGTAAAAGAGGCCGTATCGTTCGAAACCGCCCCATATGATGACCTCTTTGCTGAAAAACCCGGACATGGGGAAAATGCCCGCCAAGGCCAGAAGTCCCAGGAGGAATGTGGCGGATGTGAGGGACAGCCGTTTCAGGAGTCCGCCCATGGCGGCCGTTTCCTGCTCCCCCCGGAGGGCATGTATGACGGCTCCGGCCCCGAGGAACAGGAGGCCCTTGAAGATGCCGTGGGTGACAAGGTGAAACATGCCCGCCATGTACATGCCGGAACCGACGGCCATGAACATGTAGCCGATCTGGCTGACGGTTGAATAGGCGAGCACCTTCTTGATATCCGTCTGGCCCACGGCCGAAAGGGCCGCGTATATGGCGGTGAACGCCCCCACGGCAGCGATTACGGGAAGGGCGATCCCGGCCTGCGCCAGGAGGGGAAACATGCGGCACATGAAATAGACGCCGGCATTGACCATGGTGGCCGCGTGGATCAAGGCGGACACGGGCGTCGGCCCTTCCATGGCATCGGGCAACCAGACATGAAGGGGGAACTGGGCGGACTTTCCCATGGCGCCGATGAAAAACAGAAGGGCTGTTACGGCCGGCAGTGTGACGGCCATACCGTGACTGCCTTCAAGGGCACGGTGCAATTCCTGATAGTTGACGGTCTGGAAGAGAAGGACGGTCATCAGGATGCCCAGCATGAAACCCATGTCGCCGATACGATTCACCACGAAGGCTTTTCGTCCGGCGTCGGCGGCGGATTTTTTTTCGAACCAGAAGCCGATGAGCAGATAGGAGCACAGCCCCACCCCTTCCCAGCCGAGAAAGGTCAGAATCAGGTTGTCGGCCATGACGAGGAGCAGCATGAAAAAGATAAACAGATTGAGATACACGAAAAAACGCCGGTATCCCGGATCACCCTCCATGTAGCCTATGGAATACAGGTGGATGAAGAATCCCACAAAAAGTACGACCAGAATCATCGTCATCGAAAGAGTGTCCACCAGAAAACCGAAGGAAACAGTGAACCCCGCCTGGCTGATCCAGGTGTAGAGCGTTACCGTGAGGACCCGTTCGTCTCCGGGCAGTCCGGCCATGGAAACGAGCAACGCCAGGGCGGCGAGGAGCGGTAGCCCCACGGCGGCGCAGGCGACGAGGGACACCGTCTTCGAGTTGAAACGGACGCCGGCCGACCCGTTCAGCAGTACGCCGACCAGCGGGAACAGGGGCAGCATGTATGCCAGTGCAGGGCTCATGAAACGCTCATCCTCTGAGTAATCGTATTTTTGAAATATCAAGCAGTCCGTACAGCCTGAATATGGAAATCATGACGGCAAGGCCCACGGCCACCTCGGCAGCGGCGATAGCCATGACGATAAACACGTATATCTGGCCGTCGGTTCCGTGAAGATATCGCGAAAAAACAATGAAAACCAGATTGGCGGCGTTGAGCATCAATTCCACGGAAAGCAGAAGCACCACGGCATTGGTCCTCACAAGAAAACCGACGACACCGAGACAGAAGAGCAGGATTCCGATACCGAGCAACAGGTACAATTCCATTGAACGCGATTCTCCCTATTTTCTACTGATGATGATGGCCCCGATGGAGGCCACCAGAAGCAATACCGCCGTCAATTCAAAAACGAGAAGATGGTCCGTGAAGAGGTCGATGGCCAGCCTGTGCACGCCCGCACGTTCCAGCAGTGACAGTCCTTCATCGGGAACAGGGCTCTTGCGGAGCGATCCCCAGAGGAGGGTTCCCATGGCGATGGCGAGTGCCAGAGCGGCACCGCCGATGCCCGGAGTCTGCGGTCCCGTGAAGATCCGCCCCGCCGCTTCCCTCAGATTCAGAAGCATGACGGCAAAAATGAACAGCACCAGAATGGCGCCCACGTAAATGATCACCTGGAAAAGCGCCGCCACATGGGCTCCCATGGCCGCGTAAAGGCCCGCGAGAGCCAGCATCGTCAGGAGAAGGCTCATCACGTTGTTGATGGGGTTTGCCAGGAAGACAACCCCCAGGCCCCCTCCAATCGCCAGGATTCCCACTATTCCTATCAACAGATATTCATGCATTTGTCGTCACCGCAGAGACTTTTTCGTCAGTTCGGCAGTATCGAGTATCAGCTGTTTCCTGTCATAGACGGCCAACTCGTACTCGTGCCCCATGATAATGGCTTCCACCGGACAGGACTCGACACACATACCGCAGAAACAGCAACGGCTGAGGTCCAGTGTGTAGTCCTTCAGGTTCCGGATCCCGTCCGGGCCTGTTCCGGGCACCACGATTATGCACTGACAGGGACAGATCTTTTCGCACAGACCACAGGCGACACAGAGCACCCCGCCCGTATCATCGGTGAGCAGTTTCGGCCGTCCCCGGAAGCGTTCCGGAAACGTCCACTTCTGCTCCGGATATTGCATGGTTATGGGTTTCCGGAAAAATTCCTTCAGCGTCGTCCACAACCCGTTCAACAAGGCTTTGATCATCGTCTCGCAACCGTCCCCCCTACCCGGCCATAACTACTATGAAGGCGGTTACCATCACATTGGCGAAGGCCACAGGCAACATGACCTTCCAGGAAACATCCATGAGATGGTCGTATCGCAACCGGGGCCAGGTCGCCCGAACCCAGACGAAAAAGAAAAACACCAGAAACACCTTCAGGGCGAACCATACCAGGGCAGGCAGGACGGGACCATTCCAGCCCCCCAGGAAAAAAACCGTTACAAGGCAGGATGCGAGCAGTACGTGGGCGTACTCTGCCATGTAGAAGAGAGCGAATTTCATGGAAGAATATTCCGTCTGGTAACCGGCGACCAGTTCGTTTTCACACTCCAGGAGATCGAAGGGAGTCCGGTGTGTCTCGGCGAACACACAGGTCAGAAACACCAGGAATCCCACGGGCTGCCTGATAATGTTCCAGAGACCCTCCTGGGAGTTCACGATTTCGACAATGCTCATGGAACCGCTCATGATGAGGACACCCGCCACGGCCAGAGCCATGGGTATCTCATAGCTGATGATCTGCGCCGCCGCTCGGTAACCGCCCAGCATGGAGTACGTGCTGTTTGATGACCATCCGGCAAGCAGGATGCCGTACACTCCCGCCGACGAAACGGCCATGAGATAGAGAACGGCAACGGACATGTCGGTGATGAATATCTTCGCCGTGAAGGGAACTACGGCGAAACAGGCCAGTACCGCCACAAGCGATACCATGGGAGCGAGGATAAAATAAAAAGCGTGGGCGTGACGGACCGTCATGTCTTCCTTAAAGAAGAGCTTGATGCCGTCGGCGATGGGTTGCAGCAGTCCGGCGGGGCCCACGCGGTTCGGCCCCAGGCGGACCTGGAAGAACGCGAGAAGCCGCCTCTCCGCCAGCGTCATGTAGGCTACGACTCCCATGATAACGGAGAAGATTATAACGATTCTGATTACTTCAATCACGAATGCCATCATGGACAGCTCTCTCCTGGGTGTTGCCGGTTGCCTTGCAGAGCCCGGCTACGGTGACGCTTCTCCCGGGTCTTACAAGGGCGAGACCTTCCCGTGAACCTGCCAGGTTCTCCACGAGGAGAACTTTAGAGCGGACGCTGTATGAATACCGAACCCTTCCCGAAGCCCGACCACTGGGCGTCGACAGGATTACGTCCTCGTCCTGTTCATAGAACCCCTCCGTGAAATCATCGGGGTTCATGATAATTCGTATTCCCTGTTTTCGTTCGGCCAGTTCAGGGCTTCTGTGGGCGATCTGGGTGTCACCGAAAAGAACAGGAATGTGCATCATGAGAAAGGGAAATTCCGCGGACCGTTCTTCCGGCTGGACGGGCTGTGACAGCACCCGGCAGGTCGAGCCGTCACTGCCGAAGGGCTCCGGTCCGGGAGCACCGCCGGCCGTCGTTGACGGTTCTAATCCCAGGGCACTCATGAGTTCCTCCAGAATGGCGCCGTCACTCTTTGCCGTACCGGGGGGAACTATGGCCGGCTCCACCGACCGTTTCATACCGAAGAGCGACACCATGTGCCCGCTTTTTTCAGGCACGCAGGTTGATGGAAGAACGACATCTGCCATGGACGCCACGGTGCTGTCCCAGGGGCTCTGGACAACCAGAAGGTCGAGCTTGCGAAAGACCATCCGGGTCCGTTCCGGATCAGGGAACGTTTCCAGGGGGTCGTCACCCAGGAGATAGAGCCCCGTGATCTCACCCCTGTCAATTGCTTCGATGAGGTCGCCGGGTGCGGAAATTCCCCGGGCAGCGTCCCCGGGCAACATACCCCCGGGCAGCAGATCACCGGAAAAACCGGCTTCAAGGACGGCGCCGCGACTGTTGCAATGGGCTCCCAGGGGGAGAATAGCCCTCACCCTGTCATGAAGAACCGAAGCTACCCGCAGGAGGTGATCATTGTTGCCGAACATGTCGGGAACAATAACCAGGGTGATTTCTCGATCGCCCTGCAGGAGCGATACGATCTTGACCAGCGAGGAGGGTTTGACACCGAAGCTCGAGACGTCGGAAAAGGTTCGGTCCTTGTTGTCGGCCAGGGCGTCGGCCATTTCTGTAATGCACCGCTCCTGTGATCCGGGGGTGATGCCTCTGGTAAGCGACAACGTCGATCGTTCAGTACAATAGTCGATCCAGGGCGACAGCACGACCAATTCGTGCTCTTCCTTGCGCCGGTAGATATTGATGAGCTGTTTCAGAACCGGGTGCAGTTCAGCGGCCCCTCCTCCGACGACAAGGAGTACTTCGGCGTGCTGGAAATCAGAGAGGTCGGCTGCTTTCCATCCCGGACCGATGGTTTCCGTCAGCCCTTCCACCAGGTGTCGATATCCGGCGGCGGCAAAGGATCCCATGTGGGGTGTGCCGAGATTGAGGCGGCAGAAACGCTGCCAGGCGTCCGCCTCCTCAAGGGTTAGAGAATCGGAGCTGAAAAAGGCCAGGGACCGGCCTCCACGATCGGCCTGAATTCCTTTCAGGGCACTTGCCGTGTACTCCAGCGCCTCGGGCCAGGATGCCTCACGGCCTCCTGCCCGGGGGGCGGTGAGACGATGAGGCCCCTGGTAGGACTTCCAGCCGAAACGACCACGAACACAGGCAAACCCCTGCATTCCGCTGGCGTAGATCGGTGTCGTCACGCGCCGGATTTCGTTTTTTTCGACATGAAACACCAGGGGACACCCTATACCGCAGTGACCACAGAGCGACTCTTTCTTTTCTGGTTTCCAGACCCGTGTGGTGTTCTTGAACAGTTTGTCATTGAGTGCCCCCACGGGACAGGTCGACACGCAGAGGCCGCAGAAATCGCAATCCAGGGGACGCCGGCCGTCGGTTCCGATATACATGCGGATTCCCCGATTCATGAAGTCCAGTTCGTGCCTGCCTTCAAGCTCGGTGCAGATTCGGACACAGCGGCCGCAATGAATGCACCGGCTCATGTCACGCTCGATCATGGGCGACAGAATGTCCACGAAACGCTCCGGTTTCTCGAGCTCATAGGGCAGTTCTGTTATATTGTAGCGCACCACCAGGTCCTGGAGAGTACATTCTCCCGCTTTGTCGCAAACAGGGCACTCCAGGGGGTGATTGATCAGGATCAGTTGCAGCTGACGCCTGACGGACTCCAGGACCGCCGGGGAATCAGTCACTATGTCCATGCCGTCCCGTGCGGGGGTGAAGCATGAGGGTATCAGCCGGCGGCTCTCCCTGTTCTGAACCACGCACAGACGGCAGGATCCGAAGGGCGCCAGGCGCTTGTCGTGACAGAGGGTCGGGATGAATACCCCGGCCTTTTCAGCTGCCTCGAGAATGGTCGCGCCCTTCTCGACGGATACTTCTCGTCCATTTATTTTCAGTGTTATCATTCTAGTAGATTGCTCCGAACTTGCAGGCCCGTATGCAGGACTTGCAGGCAATACATTGTTCCCGATCGATGACGGCGACCTCTTTCTTCTGCCAGGCAATGGCGCCCACGGGACAAACCCGGGTACAGAGCCCACAGCGCTTGCACTTGTCCGGATCGACCCTGAACTGAATCAGGGCTGTGCACACCAGGGCGGGACAGCGTTTTTCATATATGTGAGCCTCGTACTCGTCCCGAAAATAGTTCAGTGTGCTCAATACCGGGTTTGGAGCCGCCTGGCCCAGTCCGCAGTGGGATGACCGGAGAATGTGGTTCCCCAGGCTTTCCAGTTCTTCCAGGTCCCCCTCTTCGCCCGCCCCGATAATGATTTTTTCGAGTATTTTCAGCATGACCTTGAGGCCGACCCGGCAGGGAACGCACTTGCCGCAGGATTCATCGACGCTGAACTGGGTAAAGAAGCGCGCCACGTCCACCATGCAGTTTGAATTGTCCATGACCACCACGCCGCCGGACCCCATCATCGCTCCCACTTTGGGCAGAGAATCGAAGGTGACCGGCAGGTCCAGGTGTTCTTCCCTCAGGCACCCACCCGAAGGACCCCCGAGTTGTACGGCCTTGAAGGCCGCCTTGCCCTGCATTCCGCCGCCGATGTCAAATATGATGGAGCGCAGGGTGGTTCCCATGGGGACCTCGATGACTCCCGAATTTTTCACCGAGCCCGTCAGCGAAAACACCTTGGTGCCCGTGCTGTCCTCTGTTCCCGTAGACCGGAACCAGTCGGCGCCCCGGTAGATGATCCGGGGAATGTTGGCAAAGGTTTCCACGTTATTGAGCACGGTAGGTTTCCCCCAGAGCCCCGATTCCGTCGATCGGGGCGGCTTGGTGCGGGGCATGCCCCGCCTGCCCTCCAGGGAATACATGAGGGCCGTGGACTCACCGCAGACAAAAGCACCGGCGCCGGGATATATCTCGATGTCGAAATTGAAACCGCTTCCCATGATGTTTCTGCCCAGGAGCCCCTTTTCACGGGCCCGGTCGATCGCCTTCCGGAGCATCCTGATCGCCAGGGGATACTCGGCCCGAACGTAGATGTATCCCTGGCCGGCCTGTACGGCATAACCGCAGATGATCATCCCCTCGATGAGGGTGTGGGGGTCGGATTCCATGATGGTGCGGTCCATGAAGGCCCCGGGGTCACCCTCATCTCCGTTGCAGATCACGTATTTCGGAAAAACATTGTAGCGCCGGCCTTCCTCCCACTTGCGGCCCGTGGGGAAACCGGCGCCCCCCCTTCCCCGGATATTGGAGCTCTTGACCTCTTCGATCACGTCTTCCGGTGTCATGGCCGTCAGGGCCTTGTAGAGGGCAAGGTACCCGTCGTGGGCGATATACTCCTCGATGCTTTCGGGATCTATATGTCCCCTGTTCCGAAGGGCTATGGGCACCTGTTTGCCGTAAAAGGCAACATCCTGCGTGGTTGGTATGTCATCATCGATATGGTGGGCGTGAAACAGGGGTGAAGAAGGCCGCTGCAGCTCCTCCAGACACGTTTTCAGGTGTTCCGCCACGTTTTCTTCCGCCAGGAAGGAACAGGACCTGCCCGCCGGCAGAAACAGAATCGAGGGACCTTCCTTGCAGGACAGAAGGCAGTCAGCTTCAATGAGCTTGATGCTGCTCCCGTAGCCCAGCTCGTCGAGAGCTTCCCTCAGAAGACGGCCCACATCGATATTCCTGCGGTTTGGACAGGATGTGTCCGTGCAATACACAATTTCAGCTACGTTAGGAAGCACCCGCTCATTCTCCCCTTTACACGTTTTACACGATATCGTTGACCCGTGTCTGGTGACCTTCGAAACCCGCCCGAATGGCATAGCCCGTTATTGGACGCCCGCCCAGTACATGCTGAACAAGAATCTCTTTTGTCTTGTCCCTGTCGAGATCGCCATAGACGACGGGCGGTCGACCGGGAATCTCGACGGTCATCATGGGTTCCCGACTGCAGAGACCGGCGCATCCCGTCGATCTCAACCTGATGTGTGTGAGCCCCATGCGATCGATCTCCGAGTTCAGGATATCGAAAATGTCCCGTGCCCCCGCGGCGATACCGCACGTTCCCATATGGACGAGTATATGAATGACACCGTTTCTGGCTTCGTCTCTTTTTTCCTGTATATAGGCTTCCTTTATCTTTAACAGCTCTTCGCCTGACATGGCCGGCCTCTCCTTTTATGGTTTTTCCAGTACTTCTTCCGCCTTTTCCGGGTTTACCAGTCCCGAGGTCCTGTCGCCGATGACAAGCACGGGGGCAAGCCCGCAGGCCCCCAGGCAACGGGCTTCCTCGATGGAATACTCTCCGTCGGGCGTAACCTCGCCGAGCTTGATTCCCAGGTGGTCGCTCAGGCGTTCTATGATATCTTCCGCTCGCTTCACGTAACAGGCGGTTCCGGTGCAGACCTTGATGGCCTTTCTTCCCTTCGGGGCCATTCTGAAGTAGGAGTAAAACGAGACGACGCCATGGACCTCGCTGGCCGAGACACCCATTCGTCGCGCGATATAGCGCTGAAGTTCCAGGGGCAGGAAGAGAGAGACCTCCTGCACCTTCTCCAGGACCAGCAGAAGCGAACCGGGCTGTGTCCGGTGGGTGTCGATGATATCGTCAACCCGCTCAAGCTGGTCCGCAGTGAATTCTTTTAAAAGCTCCCGTTTCATAATGGTATCCCGCAGGCTCCTCCATGTTCATTGTGTTTCATGCCGGCCTCATCGGTCCACTTCGGCCAGCACGATGTCGATCATGCCTATAATTGCCACGGCGTCCGACAGCAGTCGTCCCCGGCACATGTGAGCCAGCCCCTGAAGGTTTGCAAACGAAGGAGCCCGGACTTTGAGCCGGGAGGGCGTTCCCGTTCCGTCGCTGACAATGTAGAATCCCAACTCGCCCCGGGGAGACTCGACGGCATGGTAGACCTCCGCCGCAGGAGGCCGTACGCCTTCGACCACCAGGTTGAAGTGCCGTATCAGGTGACCCAGGTTTGTCGTAAGATTCTTCTTCTCGGGAAAGGTCGTCGGCGCATCGACCACGCTGTGCGGCCCCTCGGGAAGGCCCTCAAGGGCCTGGACTATGATCTCGACGCTCTGGCGCATCTCCCCGATCCTGACCATGTACCGATCGTAGACATCGCCCTGGAATCCGAGGGGAATTTCAAATTGAAACTCTTCGTATGAGGAATAGGGACTGGATTTTCGAAGATCCCGGGCCAGGCCGCTTCCCCGTGCCAAGGGGCCGGAAATACCCATGGCGGTACATTCTTCCGCGGACATGATGCCCACGCCTTTCGTGCGGGACTTCCAGATGGGATTTTCCGTCAAGAGCTCTTCATACTCATCCACCCGGTTCCCGAATTGCGAGACAAAGCGCGTCGTATTGCGCACGAAACCGCCGTCGATGTCGGCATAGAGGCCGCCGAACCGCAGGTAGCTCGGGGTCAGCCGAGATCCCGCCACCGCGTCGAATATGTCCATTATTTCTTCCCGTTCACGAAGAGCGTAAAACATGGGAGACATGGCTCCCAGATCGTGGGCGTGGGTGCCGAGCCAGAAGAGGTGGCTGGCTATCCTCTGTAACTCCGCCAGGATAACCCGCACATAACGGGCCCGTCGGGGCACCTCCAGGTCGAAAAGCTTTTCGACGGTCAGGACGTAGGCCAGGTTATTGCTCATTGCCGCAAGGTAGTCCAGGCGGTCGGTGAGAGGAATGATCTGGTGATACAGGCGGTTTTCGGCAATCTTCTCGATGCCGCGGTGAAGAAATCCCACGTCGGGACGGGCATCGACGACGGTTTCGCCGTCCAGGTCGAGAAGCACTCGAAGAACACCGTGGGTGCTGGGGTGCTGCGGCCCGAGGTTGATTGTCAGTACCTGTGAATCATTCATAATTCATTCCCTTCCCTGGAGAGGGAAATCCTTTCGCAGGGGATGGCCTTCAAAGGTGTCAGGCAGGAGAATTCTTTTGAGATCGGGATGGTTGTTAAAGCGAATCCCGTAAAGATCGTAACACTCCCGTTCGAGCCAGTCGGCTCCTTTCCATATGCCGGTAACGGAATCGATCCGGAGGTTCTCCTCGTCCACGAGCGCCTTCAGTCTCAAGCGGTGCGCGAGAGAGGGGGAGTACAGATTGTAGACCACCGCGAACCGGGGTATCGCGGGATAACGGTCCAGGCCGCACAGATCCGAGAGCATGACACAGTCGAACCGGTCATCCTCCTTGAGGAACCGGCAGATGGCGAGAAGCGCCTTCGGTGACACCGTCAGGGTGACTTCGTCGCGGAAGAGGGTTACCTCGAGAATCTCGCCGCCAAAGGTATCTGTAAGTACTTGTGTGTCCATGCTATGGTTTGTTTCCCCTTGATCCGATCTTGTTCTGCAGGGCGATCAGTCCGTCAAGAAGCGCTTCCGGCCTCACGGGGCATCCGGGAATGTAGACATCCACAGGGAGAAAGGTGTCCACGCCCTGAACCACGGCGTAACTGGGGAACATCCCTCCCGAGCAGGCGCAGGCTCCCATGGCGATGACCCATTTCGGTTCCGCCATCTGGTCATAGAGCCGCTGAACGGCGGGGGCCATCTTCCTGGTTACAGTCCCGGCGACAATCATGACATCCGATTGCCGGGGTGAAGGTCGGAAAACCTCCATGCCGAAACGGGCGATGTCATAGCGTGAGACCGCCGTGGAAATCATTTCAATGGCGCAGCAGGCAAGGCCGAAGGTAAGCGGCCAGAGCGAGTTTTTCCGGGACCAGGAAACCAGCCTGTCCAGACTGGCCGTCAGAATTGTCGCTGTGCCCAGATGTTCTATTCCCATTTCAGAGCACCCTTTTTCCACATGTACAGGAGGGGGAGAAGCAGGATCTCTATAAAAACCAGCATCGCTATCCATCCGTAGAGACCCAGCTCCCTCGCCACTACGGCCCAGAGATAGACGAACACTGTTTCCACGTGAAAAATGACGAACACGAGTGCGATTATGTAGAACTTGATCGCGAAGAGAGTGGTCGGCCGGCTGACGGCATCCATTCCGCACTCGTAGGGCACGGTTTTTTCAGCCGTCAGGGGACGCCTGCCGAGAAACCGCGACAGGATCAGGATCCCTCCCGCCGCTGCGATTATCAGCACAAGGTAGATTGCCAGTGAAACCGATGTCGTCACAGATGCCACATCCTGTTCAGTGAAGCTGGTGTGTTTTCGGCCTATTTAAGCAACATCAATGCCAAAACGGCCGGATCGGCTTCATGGTTCTGCTATAGGACTGACATAATTGAGTTTAAGGGGCATGAACCCCGCAAGGACAGACCGGCGCTACCTCCGCGCATCCCCCTGCGGGGCCGTTTGAATTTCAATATGAAACGGAGGTTTTCATTTTGAAGTAAACAGGGCGGACAGAGGGTCGCCCTCCTGTACCGCACGGGCAACGGTGACGAACCCATAGAAAGTCGAAAGCGTCCGATCGATGACGGCTTCGTACAATCCCGGCTTACAGCTATCGCCCCAGCCGCTCGGCCGATTCCAGGGCCGCGATTCTTTCTTCCAGGGGTGGATGGGTCATGAAAAGCCTCTTGATACCGGAAGATCGGGAACCTGATATGCCGAAGGCCGCCATCTGTTCCGGAAGATGCGGCTGGGCTGCGGATTGCTGCAGCTTTTTCAGGGCCGCTATCATTTTCGGGGGGCCCTCCAGGGAGGCTGAACCGGCATCGGCCCGGAACTCTCTCTGGCGGCTGAACCACATTACGATAATACTCGCGAGCACGCCGAAGACGATCTGGGTGATGATGGTAGCCACGAAGAATCCTATACCGTGCCCCCTCTCGTTTTTCAATATCACGCGATCAACGAAATGACCGGCCACCCGGGAGAGAAAAATGACGAAGGTGTTGACCACTCCCTGGATCAGCGTCAGAGTAACCATGTCCCCGTTTGCCACGTGGCTGATCTCATGGGCCAGGACCGCTTCCACCTCGTCCCGATTCATGGAACGCAGAAGGCCGGTACTCACCGCCACCAAGGCGCTGTTCCGTCGTGCCCCGGTGGCAAAGGCATTCGGATCGGGCGCATCATAGATTGCCACTTCGGGCATACCGATACCCGCTGCTGTGGCCTGGCGCTTGACGGTATTGACGAGCCACGCTTCGACTTCGTTGCGGGGGGAATCGATGACCTGCGCCCCCGTGAGCCGCTTGGCCGTCCACTTGGAGATGGCCAGGGATATGAAAGACCCACCAAAACCGAAAACAGCAGCAAATATAAGAAGATTCGTTATGTCAAGTCCGACACCCCGCTGGTCGAGAATCGTGTTGACCCCCAGAAGGGTGAGAACAATAAAAAGAACGGCCAGTATGGCGACGTTCGTTATAATGAACAGCATGACGCGCTTCATTCAGGTCTGCTCCTCCTCAAGTACCGACTGAATATCATGATATGATCACGGCAGAGTTTTGAAGGGGAATCTAAAAGAAAGCTTCCAGCCTGTCAAGAAAAAACGGGCTCAAGAGAGGCTTCTTGCGCTTCAACTGATTGATTTCCATGGCGGTTCATGTGGGGAGTCGTTTTACGATGTGTGCCGTTTCTGTGGGTCCGGGCTGCGCTGTGATCAACCATCCCTTAAATGGCGACAGGATAGACGGGGAATCCAACGGCAATATGCCCGCGAGTGAATCGCTCTCGTCCGTGGCCGACGGAGGTCTGACTGCGAGCCCCGTTACCTCTTGAATTACCGGGTCATCGCACCTATGATGCATCGGATGTGATCTATCGATTGTCGGCACCATCCCCAAATGCTCGTATGAAAGGAGTGCATCGATGGTCTTCCCATTGAAAGGATACCAGAAACGGTACCTTCGGGGGCGCGCCCACCCCCTCAAGCCGGTTGTGCTTATCGGGCTGAGAGGCGTGAATACCCGGACCGCCGCCTCTATCACGGAAGCGCTCAATACCCATGAACTGATCAAAATAAAGTTTGTGGACGTGGACGACAGGGAGATGAAAAAAGCCATGATCCACGAAATCGAGGAGGTCTGTGACTGCCATGTCGTCGGTGTGACAGGTCACGTGGCAATTCTCTACCGTCCCCGGAGCGGTCGGGAGGGCAGGACCATCACCCTTCCCGGGGAAGTCCCCTGAAACGGATGATTAAAAACCTTGCCGGGGGTTTGGGCTCGAGTGAAGGGACGGCAGAGATGTCACACCCCCCGTCGTGATATGCCTCGAAGAACGTCGGGCACTCCCACAATGGCTTTTCCATGGCCGGGCAGGATGGTTTCGACGGAAAGGCCGAGAAGTCCTTCGACGGATTTTTGAATGTCCTCCGGGTGTGAACAGAAAGCATTCAGCTCGCCCCTTCCCAGAAGGTTCAGTACAGTATCTCCCGTGATCAGTATTTTTTTGCCTTCATTGTACAGACAGATGCTGTCCGGCGTGTGTCCCGGCGTTTCCAGTATGCTCCATCGGGAGAAACCCTCGACGATGGTTCCTTCCCGAAGATCGCAGACCGGCCGGCACGTCATCCGGTTGATCCGCCGGAGAAGAGGAAGGGGTACACCGATTGCGGGGCTCACGATGCTGTAAAAGGTTCCCTGGAGGATGCGGGGAATCCGCGGGGCTACTCTGCCCAGACCTGAAATCCAGCGGTCAAGCGGGGGAAGGACCGGCTTCTCTTCGCCCGAAAGATAGGGACGCGTCCGGTGACTGAACCGGACGCGCGCTCCCGGCACCAGGCGGCAGATCTCATCGGTTCCCGCGATGTGGTCAAAGTGAAAATGGGTGGCCGTAACGTACAGGAGACGCTCCGCGGGAACCTTCAACTCAGAGGTGACAAACCGGTAGAGGGACTGTGCCGCCCTCCTGGTTCCCACGTCAACGGCCATCAGGTTGCCCTCTTCTTCGATGAGCCATGTGTTGGCGTAGCCCGAGGGCGCGATGGGATATACCCCGAAGATACCGACACTCATGCGTTGCCCTTTCCCGACTTTTTATGCCGTTTCGTAAGCGGCCTGTGGCGAAGCAGCACATAGGTCGCCCCGGCTCCACCATCACAGAGGCGCGCGCTTGCAAAGGCAATTACCCATGTTCGATAGGGCCCGGTGGTAAGCCATTCCCGCACCAGGGACTTGAGCACCGGCTTTGCGGGCGAAGATTTTCCCCTGCCGTGAATGACCAGTACCATGCGCAGCCCCCGGGTCGTGGCGTCCGAAAAAAACATCTCCAGTTCCTTTCCCCCTTCTTCCAGGGTCAAGCCGTGAAGATCGATGTGATCCTGGACGGAGAAATCACCGTCGTGGAGCCGCTCGGTAATGTCCGGGGGAGCCTGCCGATAGAGCGACCCTTCCATATACTCCGGCGTGTGAGCCACTGAAAACCCCCTCCCCCGGCTCACCAGATCCCGCAGGTGATTCAGCGTATCCCTGTCCTCAGGGCAGACAGTCCGGTTCCGTCCCGGTTTTCGTCGGGACACGACTGTGAGAACCTTTTCGCGATCGATGGGAACCACCTCTTCCATTGCCTTTTCGAAGAGATCCTCATCGGTTTCAGGAGCGGGATCTGTCCGGCGATTCTCGGGAGGGCTTTTGGGGAAGCCCTTCGATTCAAGATCTCTGAACGGGTTGTAGCGCAGGGAATGCTTAACGGATTTCAAGGAGTGTTCCTCCTCTCCGGCCCGGTATAGGCACAGTGCAGCAGAAGACAATCCTATTGCAATGGTCCGGCTTCGTGGAGACTCTTTCAGTGACCGCGTCATGTCCCCGGTCATGTCCACCAGCTCTCCCCGGTGGGGGACAAGGTCAGGCAGTGAACGTTTCGGCTTTTGCATTGTTTCCAGCGATCCGGACTTGCCCCAGAACCCCCTTCACGGTGCTTTCCGCAAGCACGGCGAGGGCAAAGCGCCTGGCCTCGGCGAGATCGGTTTCCTTCAGGCATTTCTGAACCGAGGGAATAAAACGGGGATCGACGCTCAGTACACGGATTCCGATTCCGACGAGGAATGGTATGAAATTACATTCGTGGGCAAGCTCACCGCAGAGCGATATCCCTTTGCCCCGCTTGTTGAAGGCCTTTACAATCTTTTCCAGTCCCCGCAATACCGCGGGATGCCACGGCTGGTAGTAGCGGATGACCCGGTCATTGGCACGGTCCGCCGCAAGCATGTACTGCACGAGATCATTGGTTCCTATGGAGGCAAAATCCGCTTCCCGGGCCATCTCGTCAATTATCTCAACCAGGGCCGGCAATTCCACCATGGGGCCCAGCGCCGGTGACCGATGATGGGGGAGCTTCTGCCGTTCCAGTTCGGTCATACAGGATTCGACACACCGTCGGGCCTCTTCGAACTCATCGATGGACGAAATGAGCGGGAATAGAATGCCCACCTTTTCAACATCCGCCGCGGCCCTGAGTATAGCCCGGACCTGGTGTTCGAAAATATCCCTGTTTTCGAAGAGAAATCGTATCGACCGGAGGCCCAGTTGAGGGTTCTCTTCCCTGCAGGATTCCATATATGGAAGGACCTTGTCTCCCGCGAGATCGAGGGTTCTTATTACCACGGGGCGCCCTTCCATTTCGGCAAACACGCGGCGGTAGATGGCATACTGTTCCTCTTCGGAGGGCAGTCCCGACCGGACGAGAAAGGGGAACTCCGTTCTGTAGAGCCCCACTCCCCGGGCCTTCAGCCCTCGTGCCAGGGGCAGTTCCCCCAGCAGGTTGATGTTGGCCATGATCTCTACCGGTTCCCCGTCCCTTGTGACGGTTGTATCCGTGACGGCAGCGGCCGCTTTTTCCAGGGACAGGCGCGTCTCCTTTTTCCTCCGGAAGCTCGAGATCACGGCAGGTGATGGGTTTACATAGATATCTCCGAGGTCGGCGTCCACAAGCAAGGACGTTCCCCGGGGAATCACCAGGAGATCCCTGTTGTCGGTGATAACCAGGGGAAGCTGGAGCGATCGTGACAGAATGGCTATGTGTGACGTGGTGCCTCCTCCGACAAGGACGGCTCCCCGCACTTCCTCGGCGGCAAGCCAGAGGATGTCGGATGGATAGAGTACGTCGGCAATAACGATACGGCCCGCCATGGAATAGCTGTCTCGGGCTGTTGTGGGCAGGAGGTTTTCAATGATGCGCAGCCCCAGATCTTCGATGTCCACCACCTTTTCTCGAAGGTAGCCATAGTTACTCGAAGAAAATGCCTTGATGTAATACAGGGCGGCAAGCCTGACCGACTCCGCCGCACCCTTTCCCTCGTCCATATGTTCCATGACACGCCGGGAAAAGCCTTCGTCCTTGAGAATCAGGTGGTGGGCATCGAAGATGAGGGAGGCCGCCTCGGGCAGCCTCTGGAAAAAATCTCCCTGAAGATCTTCCAGCTGATCCGATGTCTCTTTGAGAGAACGGAAAAAATCTTCCCTGGTGGCCCTGTCCTCGTCAGGGGGAATGGCGTCGTAGAGTCTGAGGGAATTTCGTTTGTCAAAAGGTGCTGAAAGGCCATGGGCGTATCCCTCCGAGCCGCTTTTCCCCTTGACGAACCGAAGACGCCGGAAGATTTCTTCCATGGGTGTCGGCCCGGGCTGCCGTTCGATGCTCATCAAAAGACGGGCGTTGGCGATGACACCCGCCAGTTGTGACGCTATGCCGCGAAGTGCCGTCACATCGAGCTGATTGAAATAATCCCGCTGCTCGTGCTGAACCACGATGACGCCGATCCGCTCGTCGCCGCGTCCGATGGGAACGGCGAGAAAGGATTCGTACATGTCCTCGTCAGCTTCCTCAAAATATAAGTAATTCTTGCTGGTTCTTGCAGACCCTTCAAGCACGGGATCAAGAGTATCCATGGCTGTCCCGACCAGGCCTTCACCCCGTTTCATCCGCACTTTTCCAACAGCCCGGGGATTCAGCCCCAATGTTGCCTTCAGCACGAGTTCGCGTGTTTCATCGTCATAGAGGTAGATGGAACACACGGGAACCCGGAGGTGCTCCGCCACCATGGTAACGGTGTGGTTGAAAAAGCTCTCCATGTTCTCGCTTCCGGCCAGAAGCGAAGCGATTTCGCTCATATCGCAGAGCATACTCAAGTGGTTTCCCTCGTTTTTTTCCATCATCTGCCCTTCCGATCCCCTGGAACAACGTATAATAGACCTATCCTATTTTTTTTATCTTTTCCAGCAGTTTCATGGAATTCTGCGGTACGGGAGGCAGAATTAAAGCATCGGCATTTGATGGTCCCCTAAAAAGTCCAAATTTTCCAAAGGCAGCCTTGTAACTCATTGGAAATATTGGTCTCGATTTTCAAAATTCGCCATTTTTCGGCTTTTTGCGAGCTCATCGGCATTTGACTCTTCGTATAAAAGCGTTACATTATGGAAAATCTGTGACCCGGTGAAGCCGTCGGATAGAAGAACATCCCGGTGAAGCGCCATGCCTCAGGCAGCTATGGCACCGGAGAGGATCCCGGAAATCCGGTACAAGAGCTGCGAGTTTGATGAAGAACATACTATTCTACCGGACCGGACGCACTCGGTAGGCAGAAAGCGGGAAATTAAGCAATGAGCAATGTATTTATTCTGGCCCTTGATGATCGGGACGGGGAAAGGACGGCAACGGTCAGGGATGCAGCCTGGGAATTGGAAAAACTTTTTTCAATGATCCCCGCGACTATGAATTTCAGGGAAGCATTGATGCAGTTCTACCCCCGGGGGATCTGTTATGCCTGGTGCCTGTGGAACGCCGGTACAGGCTGGAAGGCCCCATGGCACGGCATGGAGGAAGGTGACCTGGTCCTGGGCTACAGCAATCGTTCGATCATGTATGCCGCCTCCATTCTTCTCAAGGCAAACGGCCCGTTCCCGGCGGTGAATCTCCCGGATGGACATCCGGAGGGGTCCCCGGAGTTGATATGGTTTACAGACAAACCCCATGTGGGGGAGGTACCCATCGTTCCGCAGATGTCTCGGTACCTCGGAGGAGAGTACTTGGGTGTGACGAAACTTGAGGACGCCAATGTCAGGAATATCCTGTCCGATTACGGTTCCCTTGATACCTTTGTTCACCTCTGTCTCAGGTATGATTTTCCTTTCAGTTTGCGGCATTCCTAGCAAGGTCCGAACATGTTTCGCAGGGAACGGGTATCGACGACATCCGACGGGTTCAAAAAATCTTCCTCCCGGGGAGCGGTTTCAAAGCCGGACATGCCGATTTCACTGAAGGATGACGACCGGCATGGCCTCATCACCCTTCTTATCACCGCGCTTTCTTCTTTTCTTATTCCATTCATGTCATCTTCGGTCATCATCGCCCTTCCGGCCATGGGTCGAGAATTTGAAATGAATATCATCACCCTCAGCTGGCTGACGACATCCTATATATTGGCCTCGGCGTCCCTGCTGGTACCCTTTGGACGTCTGTCGGACATGTACGGCAGGAAACGGATATTCCTCATTGGATATGTCATTTTTTTTATCGGATCGACGCTCGCCGCCGCAACGCCGAACGGTACGATACTCCTGGTTTCGCGTGCCGTACAGGGTCTCGGTGGAGCGGCGATATTGTCCACGACACTCGCTCTCCTGACGGAGGTCTTCGCGCGAAGAGGGCTGGGCAGGGCACTCGGAATCAATACCGCGGCCGTGTACGCCGGGTTGTCCATGGGACCTTTTTTGGGAGGGCTGCTGACGGAATCTATAGGCTGGAGAAGCATTTTCTGGATTTCCTCTCTTTCATGCTTTGTGGTTATAACGGCTGTTGTATGGAAGCTACGTGATTTCAACGAAAAAACAAAAGAGCGCTTTGATCTGGCGGGTACGGTATTGTACAGCACCAGCCTGATCGCCCTGATATACGGACTGTCGCGGCTACCGGACACGATCGGCATCCTGGCGATCAGTGCCGGTCTTCTTGGTGCCGGGTTCTTTGTCCGACGGGCAAACAGAACGGAGGTCCCGCTCATCAATTTTCAGATATTTATTCATAATCGGGGATTTACATTTTCGAACCTGGCCGCCCTGATCCATTACAGCGGCACCTGGGCGGTCACTTTCCTGCTCAGCCTGTTTCTTCAGTTCGCCAAGGGGCTTCCTGCCGAAACAGCAGGACTGGTTCTCATTACCAGCCCCATTGTCCAGGCCCTTCTTTCCCCCTCCTGTGGAAGATTGTCGGATCGCGTTGAGCCGAGGATCCTGGCATCCATCGGGATGGCCGTCACCGTCGTCGGTATGGCCATGCTGGTACTGCTCTCGGCACAGACCGGCATTGTATATATCATCGTAAGCCTGGTGATTATCGGCTCAGGCTTCGCCCTGTTCGCATCGCCGAACACGAACGCGATCATGAGCTCCATCGACCCCGCATACTACGGCTTTGCCTCGGCCACGGTGGCAACCATGCGCCAGATCGGAATGACCCTGAGCATGGGAATGGTCATGGTCGTCTTCGCGCTGGTCATCGGAAGCGTCGAGATTACCCCCGACCGGCACCACGCCTTTATCACCAGCAGCCGCATCATATTCTTCATCGCCTCGCTCTTGTGTGTCAGCGCCATCTTCGCTTCCCTGGCCAGGGGCACTATTCACAAGTGATTCAGCAACTACCCTTTTGTGGAGTGACGGCGGAATCGTCGGTGGCACAGGATCACCTGTTTTGTTTCCCGGGACGAGAGAAGCGTCTACAGGTTCAGGCCTGTGCCGAACGTACACAGATTGAACGGACCTGATATCGTGCTTGATCTATACTTAACTCGGCATTAAAATGAGTTATGGATATTTCTTGACCGTGATTACCGGCATCCATTACCATTTCAACGTCCGGGGGACGGCGATACAGAAAAAAGGAGGTGTACCATGGACAGCGTTTATAAGGTAATCGAGATCATTGGAACCAGCAACACGTCCTGGGACGACGCGGCAAGACGGGCTGTTGAAAAGGCCCATAAAAGTCTTGAGGAATTGCGGGTTGCCGAAGTGACGGAACTTGACATCAAGGTGGAGGGGGGCGATCTCATCTACCGGGCAAAATTGAAAGTATCATTTAAATACCTCAAGTAACGTTTCAGGGTAACGGGAGATAAAACACACAATAAAGCCGTACCTCGGGAGGTGACGTCATGGCTGTCAAGGTATTTATCAGAAGGAAGGTGGTGCAGGGAAAACAGGATGAACTGCTGGAACTCATAAAGCGCCTTCGAAGTCTGGCCGTCGGGCAGCCCGGATACATTTCCGGTGAAACCCTGTGGAGCGCTTCCGGCCCCGACACTTCCACGATTGTCGTTATCAGCACCTGGGCGAGCGTCGAGGACTGGGAGGCCTGGAAATCAAGCAAGCAGCGACGGGAGCTCCAGGACCGCATCGACGGGGTACTCGGGTCGGAAACAACATACGACACCTACCATTATACCGGCAGAGACCGGCACTGAAAGGATTGAAGACGAGTGATTTCTGAAAGAATGGTCGGGGCGGCAGGATTTGAACCTGCGGCTCCCTGCTCCCAAAGCAGAAATGAGTCATTTTCACCATTTTTCACCACTACTCACCTCAGAGCAAAACTACTTGACACTATTCATTTTTTGTGCAAATATCTTATGCATTACATTGCACCATTTTTCACCCCTAGCAAGGACTTTTTTGTACCCAAATTTGTACCCCGTTTTATCGAAAGGAGAGTAAAAAATGACACTTACCGATAAGGCCATCAAGAATTTGAAGCCGCGGGGTAAAAGATACGAGGTTCTTGATAAGGGGGGTCTCTATATTCGTGTCAATCCATCTGGTACAAAGTCGTGGGTTTACCGTTATATGGTGGACGGCACGGCACGACGGATGACCCTGGGCCGATATCCCGCGGTTACGCTTGCAGAGGCACGAGAGAGGCACGCGGTAGCGGGGCAGGACGTTGACCGAGGTGTTGACCCTGGTGCCCTGGCACAAGCGAGAAAGACGAAACGTCGCGAGGAACACACCTTTGCAGATTTGATCGCAGAATACTGGGAACAGGAGCTTTCTAAAACCCCCACGGCGAAGGAACGCCTTCGCCTAATCGAGAAAGATGCCCTCCCCCACTGGAAAAAGCGGAAAATATCAGACATTACCCGGCGGGACGGTGTTCTGTTGATCCGGGAGGTGCGGGAGCGCGCCCCTGTTACCGCAAACCGTCTGCTGGGCGTACTGGTTCGGGCTTTTAACTTCGCTTGCGAGGAAGGGCTGCTTACAACAAACCCACTGGATGGCATGAGACGCGGCGAAGAATCAGCGCGCGCCCGTGTTCTGGCCGATGGCGAGATAAAACAGCTATGGCGGGGGTTGGACTTAAGCAACGAGGATATTGATATTTTCCACGTTGTAAAGCTGGCGGCAAAAGCGATCCTGCTTACCGGCCAGAGACCCGGCGAGGCAGTAAAAATGAAATGGGATCACGTCGAGGGGGATTGGTGGGTCATCCCGGCGGACCAGAGGAAGAACCAGGAAGAAAACCGAGTCCCCATCCTGCCCTTGTTCCGCGAGGTCATTAACACGGCACGCCCCTATTCCGCAGGCAGCTACGTTTTCGCCTCTCCCCGCAACGACTCCCTTCCCCTGAGGCGGGCGGCGATATCGACGGCCATACGGCGGCACTACGGGGAAATGGGAATTGAGGAACAATTTACACCGCATGATCTACGAAGAACCTTCCGAACCCGTCTGGCCGAACTGGGAATCAGCGACATCGTCGCGGAAAGGGCCCTGGGCCATAAGCTGGGGGGCATCCTTGCCGTCTATAACCGCCACGAGTACGCCGTTGAAAAGCGGCACGCCTTTGAAGCCTGGGAGCGTAAGCTCCGCGCCATTCTCGGGCTGGAACAAGGCGATAGCAAGGTCATCTCGATGGAGGTGTTTCGTCATGGCTAAAGAAAAAATACCAGATGAACTTCTGCCATCAATCGATGGCCCTGAACGCGCTGAAATGGCGCGACTCTATGCGATGCCTGTGGATGAAGCGGTTCAGTGTTTGACGGAGGAACGATGGCCGAGGGACATACGGTCATCACATTGCCGAGACCAGTTTTCCAGGTGGATCGGCGTGCAGGAACTAAAATGGTTGAAGCAGGCCTATGACGCCGGGAACGATGCCGCTATCACTGAGGCACTCTTCACCTGCGCAGTGAATTCGCTGGCCATGCCCGCGTGGCTGGAGGTGGCTCTTGCTCACTCATATCACAAGGTTCGAAGGTATCAAGCCAAGAGCTGGGACGATGTTTTTGGGAAGCCACATCCAAAGCACATAAAAATTGAGGCTCACCGGGACAGACTAAAAAAGAGACATGCCGTTTATCGGAAGGTGCAGGAGCTGCGAAGAGACGACCCTTCAGTTGCAATCGATCGGGGACTTTTTGATGATGTTGGGCGGGAATTTTGCCTCAGTGGTTCCCTGGTTGAAAAATTCTACTACGAAGTAAAAAACTACCTAGAACGATGGAAAAACCCGTGCTGACAGCGGGTAACAGCACTCCCACGAACTTTCAAAAGTAAATAGGAATACACACGCAAAGCGGTGTGCTTCAATGCCCTTAAGAGAAACACTTGAGGGCTTTTTTTTTAAGGAGGCACACGATGCAAAAACAGCGGATCATCAGAAAACCGGAATTACTCGCCATCATCGGGCTGTCGGATGCCACGATATGGCGGCTCGAAAAGGCGGGACGGTTCCCCAAGCGCGTTAAACTGGGTGGAAATTCCGTCGGTTGGTTCAATCATGAAATTTCGAGCTGGCTTGAGCGAAAAGCAACGGAGCGATACGACAGGGGGCGACGTGACGCACATCAAAGACATTATTAGCCCAAAGCTATTTGAGCGCCCCGGCCCTGGCGATTTCTGCCTCCTATGCGGCGGAAATCCCGACCTCATTGGGTTTTTCGTCCCTACCAGGGCGGAGGATTTCGGCGGAAAGGCAGGCGGGCGGCGGATCATTCGCTACTGCATCTGTGAGCGGTGCCAGAAGGACCGGAGAGCACCGGAGAGGGCAGAAAAGGCGATCCGGGCGACCTTGACAGGAGGCGGCCATGGGCATGCTTAATGCTGCGCTGCGCTACCGCCAGGCCGGGTTTTCCGTTATTCCCGTGAGGCCCGATAAGCGGCCGTTCGTCGCCTGGACAGAATATCAGACCCGGAAGGCAACACCGGAGGAAATCCGAACGTGGTTTACAAAATGGCCCAAAGCCATGATCGGCATCGTGACGGGCGAAATATCCGGGATTTTGGTTATCGACTGCGATTCTGAGGACGCTTATCAGGCGATACAAAAACTATTGCCGGAGAGCTTCATTACTTGCATTGCAAAGACACCCCGCGGCTATCATATATACTTGGCGATGCCGAAGGATAAGAGCGTTGGCAATGCCACAGGGATCATGCCCGGCGTCGATGTGCGAGGCAGTGGGGGTTATATCATCGCGCCACCTTCAATCAACGGAGAGGGCGGGCGTTACTGCTGGCTTGACGGCCTGAGCATCTTTGACGAAGCACCCGCGACGGTACCACCGGCCCTATATAATATAATAAATAATAGTACCTATAAGGGGTGTGGACATCGTGTGGACACTGCCGAAAAAATCTTTTCAGAGGGCAGGCGCAACGAGGACCTTTTCACGGCGGCCCTTGCCTTAACCAAGCAGAAACTTTCAGAAGCCTTCATCCGCCAAGCCATTGAAAACATAGCGAAAAACTGTAAGCCGCCATTGCCGAAAGAAGAGGTTGAGGCGGTTTTAAAGTCGGCTTTTGAGCGCGGAAACAAGGCAGAAAGGAATCTTGCAGCCGATGTTCGGGAGTGGGTGATGTCCACAAACGGCCACTTTTTGTCCACAGAAGTCCACAGAAGTCTACAAGTGTCCACACGAGAAGAGCTGAAGAACGTCAGCGAAATCCTGCGGCGTCTCATCGCGGAGGGCATAATTGAAAGATACGGCAAAAAAAACGGCAGCTTCCGGCGCATAGACAGCGAAATCGAGTTCATGGATTTCAAGAATGCTGACATCGAGAATACAGTCGATCTTACCCTACCCCTGGGGATTCATGCAAAAACGAAACTTTTTCCCAAGGCGGTCATTGTCGTCGCTGGTGTGTCGGGAATGGGTAAGACCCTTTTTGCTTTCAACACCATAGCGGCAAACATGGGCCGGTTTCCCATCTACTACTTCAATAGTGAGATGGGCCCTGAGGCACTAAAACAGAAGCTATCCCATTTCCCGATCCCAATTGAGGAGTGGGCAAAACACATGAAAGTTATCGACAATTGGGATTTCCACAACATCGCTGACAAAATACAACCCGATGCCCTCAACGTGGTTGACTATCTTGAACCGGAGGGTGAGAAGGCCTTTAATATACACGGGGTTATCAGTGCGATCATTCGCAGGCTGAACAAAGGGGTCGCGCTCATTACGATCCAGAAAAAGCCCGGCGCGACGATGGGAACGGGCGGCATCTATTCGGTGAAAGCGGCAACCTTGGCCCTGGCCCTGGACTGGGGGAAGCTGGAGATCGCAAAGAACCGCTTTCGAGAAGCCGATCCGATGCCGTCGCTAAATAAGATAAAATTTGAGGTTCATCGGGGGTTTGAGTTCGTTCGGCAAGGGGGCTGGTATCGATGAAAGGGCGAAAAAAATGAACTTGCAAATAAATCAGGCAGATCGGATTTCGGGCATTATCCAGCTACACGAGAGAGTCACCGGGCATATTAAAAATGCCTTAACCGATGCAATCAGGATCGGGAAGTTGCTTGCAGAGGTAAAGACCGAACTCCCGCACGGAGAATTTGAAAAATGGGTGTGTGACAACTTGCCTTTCACGTCGCGGACGGCAAGGAATTACATGCGGCTACACCGGGAGCGAGACCGTTTGAAATCGGAAACAGTTTCCGCTTTGACTGGCGCCTATCGGTTACTGACAGACACGCGGGAGCTGCCCGTGCCCGCGCCTTTTGATCCGGACAACTTAGGATCTGGACTTGTTCTATCTGGCGCGCCCGGCCAGTTTGCCTGGGTGGTGCCGAGTGTGGCCGCTGGTTTCCTTTACTATGCATGGCTCGAAGGCGATGTCTGCGCTGTCGTCGGCGGTGAAAAGCCGATCCACAAAGACGCGCTCATGGACGCTCTAGGCGATGAGCTGCGAAGATGGGGCGATGTTCGGCCGTTACCTTTAACGCCTGACCATCCCTGGGCGGGGCCGTGGACATTCAACAAGATACTCTACGACGACATACAGACAAAAGCATTGCAAAAAGGGTTAAACGATCTTGATGAGAGTTTACCCACGGCCGAACAGATACGGATCGTCAACAAGATCGTCGACCGGGCTCAAGCGCTACAAACTACAGCAGCAGTGAAGCATTTACGCACACAAATTCAGCTTGGCCGGATGCTTAGGGAAATCGAAGCTGATCGCCCTGGGTTTGATGAGTTCAATTCCTTTTGCAAGGCATGGGGCAAGATATTTCAAGCCTATGATCAAAACCCTGTGGGGGTTCTAAACGAGCTTGAAAAAGCGGGGGCGTCACAAGAGCTTATGGAGTGGGCTTTTTCGGAGCGCGACCAGATCACCGCCTTTCCGCAGAAGTACGCAGGTATTCAGGCGATTTTATAAAGGGGGTTCGATATGAAAACAATGGAACAACTCGAAAAACTGGAAATGAAAATCAGGCAGGCGGAAACTGTGGATGTTGATGCAGAGACTGCCGAGGCGCTTGTCGGCAACTTGGCAACTTTATTTCAAAATCCAGCCAGCGACGTTGAACGGCTTAGGGAACTGAAGCGGCGGGCTGTTAAGCTGTTGGACAACCGAAAAAGGCTCCTACTTGGGGAAATGGCATTGATCACAGGTGAAGCGCGGTGGCAATGAGGGCGTGGATATGATGGACGCGGAAGAAATCGCCCGCCGGTTCGAGGCAGCAATCGAGCGTTTCGAAAGAAAACGGATGAAAAGAAGGCCAAACAGGCGATGGGGTGGGATAAAAAAAAACGGCAAGCATATCCGCCTGCGAGCGCCCAGACTAGCCCAGCGGATATACCCCCCCCCTTCAGATCACTGCGTTTGAGCGGGGTTTAACCGGATGGGGAGTCATTTTTTTCCGGAAGTTCATTTTTCAATTAAAGTGGGGGCGTCATGAAGATTCACAAAAGAGCTGAACAGTTCCGACGGCAAGCTTTGGCGGAATATATTTTTAACGATGCTGAGCTGTCCTTTTTTGATGGAGTTGTGCAAGCACTGAGCAACTATTGGAGGGCGGCAGATATCCTGAAGCGGGAGGGGATCACGGTAACGGGGGGATCAATGGTTCGGAAGCATCCGGCTTTTGAGGTAAGCAAAATTGCTTGGTCACAGTTCATCGGCGGTTGTAAGCACCTTGGAATTTGCACGCCGACACCTGACGAGAAGCGGCCCTATGGAACAGGCCCCTAGGAGGTTAAAAATGCGAAAAAAGAAAAGAAACACGAGCGGCACCGTGGAGCAGTGGCGATTAGATTTTTTACTCGACGGCGTTTTGCCGGATAAGTCGCTGGGCTTTGCTGGCTTTTGCTTCAGCCATGCGCGCCCGGATGAGCACCCTTGCCGCTGGGGAAAAGGCCCACAATGGTGGGAATGGTGGGATAACATAAAAGACGGGCCGACGGTGGAAGCATGGCGGGCGGCGAATCCCGGAAAGCGCCCATATGCTGAAAAACTGCTGAAATCGAGGGGGCAATTATGACCGACCTGCCGAAGAAAGAGTTGTTGCGGCCTGACGAAGTGGCTTATTACCTTGACGTCTCGCGGTCCACTGTTTATTTGTGGATCGATCACGGCCTCCTGACGGCGGAACAATACGCCCCAGGGGGCACGATCCGCGTACCGAGAGATGCCGTTGAAAACCTTCGCTTGAGGTGCAAAAAAGATTTGGAATAAATTTTATATAGAGGCGGCCCCTCCCAAAAGAACAGGGCCAAACAACGGCGACGAGGTTGAGAAACTAAATCTTAAATGTGGGTGATCGAGAGAAAGCCCCGGCCGGACCAGCCAGAACCGAGCAGGAGCGAGAGCGAATGTTAAGGGCAAGAACGAGAGCGAAAGCCCCGAATCTGGCCAACTTGAAATCGAAAGGACTTATACAAATGTCATATACACAGAAGGAAGTACAGGATTTAATTGATAAATTAGGACAGCTTAACGCTGAACAACGAGGCAAGATGGAGAACAAGTTCGATGGCCTGCGTAAGGATTTTGACGACCTCAAAAAGCAGCTTGAGCAGCTGGATACCGTTGTCGGCAGGCGTGGGCTTGGCGGCGGTAATTCCGACATGACCGGAAACACGGAGCACACGGCCGCTTTCGTGGCATGGGTGCGGCGCGGCGGCGATGGCGCGGATTTAAGAGCTTTCGAGGCTTCGCTTTCCACCTTGTCCGATCCGGATGGTGGCTTTCTCGTGCCTGAGGAAATGTCGAAAGAGATCGATCGGCTGGCAACGGATAGCGTTGCTATGCGGCGGCTGGCGACTGTCAAGAGGGCACGAGGGGAGTATAAGAGGCCCCTTTCTCTGGGTGGCACGGGCTCGGGGTGGGTCGGAGAGAAGGATGACCGACCTGAAACGGATTCACCGGAGTTGCAGCTCTTTGCACCTCCGTTTTGCGAAATTTACGCGCTGCCGAAGTCCACGCAAAAGCTCTTAGATATGTCAGACTTTGATGTTGAGGGTTGGCTTATCGACGAAATCGACGAGGCGTTTACAGCCCGTGAAGGCGCGGCATTTATCAAGGGAAACGGCGTTAAACAGCCGTCCGGAATCGTTGACAAAGCAAAAATGGTTGCAGATGCCGGGTGGGAATATGGCAAAACGGGCTTCGTTACAAGCGGGGATAATGCCGGAATCAGTGCGGACTCCCTGTTTAACCTTCAGCACGCGCTGAAGCCTGTCTATCGTCAAAACGGCGTTTGGCTCATGAATGACACGACGCTTTCAGCCTGTCGAAAGCTGAAGGACGGTGAAGGCAACTACATCTGGAGGCCGGGCCTCACTGAGGCGGCACCTGAGATGCTCTTAGGCAAGCCTGTTGAAATCGACGACAATATGCCGGATATTGCCGGGAATGAATACCCGGTTGCATTTGGCGATTTCAAGCGGGCGTATTTGATCGTTGATCATGTCGCGGGCGTCCGGCTGCTTCGCGATCCCTACACGGAAAAAGGTTTCGTTAAGTTTTATGTCACAAAGCGTGTCGCGGCTGGAATTAACAACTTTCAGGCGGTAAAATTTCTTAAAATAACGAAATAACCGCCAACTGGGGGGCGGCCTGGGCGCACTCTCCTGTCTGGGCCGCCCCCTTCTCTTTTTTATCCAATACAGACGGGCCGTAATTGCTGAAAAGCTGGCGAACATGCCGGTGGGTGGTGACAGGCCAAGCAAGAAAGACAAGAATTTCGATTCGGCAAATTTGCCGGATGGAATCAGCCAAGCCCAAGCCGCCGAAATGCTGAGCGGCTGGCAAATATGAATGTTGGTGAATTTCACGGCAATCAATATCAAGTGGTGTCGGCAAATTTGCCTATACCAAAAATATCACAAGCCGAAGCCGCCGAAATGCTACTGGATACGGAGAGGGCAAAGGGATTGCTGAAGGTTGGCCCGCAGTTACCCGACGTTACCACGGACACACCCACCCTTGCCGAGCTGGGCCCGGAGTTACAAGGCATTACTCCGCCCCCCACCCTTGCCGAGCTGGGCCTTTTTCTACCTGTTCGGGAAATATTTCCCTAGCTGCTTCATTGTTTTGCGTTGCTAGCATCCTTTGCTTTTCGCCTTCAATGTCTTTCATAAGCGTCCTGCAAATTTGGAAGGAGTTCCAATTTTGTTCGTCTTTGTCTGCTTCGTCCAAATGTTATACAAAGGCGGCGTGGTTGGCGGCAGACTTTAGACTTTTTGGCAGACCTGCCATTTCGTCTAAAGTTCGGCTAACTTCCCTCTGGCTTACATGTTCACGCTCCGCAATCTCTTCTAATGACTGACTGCGTTTGTTTTGGTTTGCTTTGTCCAAATATTATACAAAGGCGGCGTGAAGCCGGTTTCATGGCTGGCGGTTGACTTATCTGATTTAGCAAGTTTTGGCAGTTCTGCCATTTCTTGCAAAATTAACGCAACCGCTTGTCGTGTCATTTGCTCCCGTTCCGCAATTTCTTCTTGTGTCCAACAGGCAAGCCACATGTCGAATATTTTCTTGTCGCGCTTGTCCTTGTTTTCTTTTACCGTGCGAGCCAGCCACAGGCGGATTTTAGCGACTTCGGCGCATCTGCCATTTCCGCTAAAAGTTCGGCGGCAGATTTTGGCGGTTTGGTTCCGCGAAACTAAATTGCCAAAATATCACTGACAGACATTCATGGCAATTTTGCAACTTTGGTTCCCGGAAACTAAATTGGCATAATTTTGTGCATTTGGTTTCGTGAAACTATTTGCATATAATTCACAAGGCGGCTTAACGGTCGCTTTTTTTGTGTTTGTAGCACCTTCTCATTTTGTACCCCGATTTGTACCCCGCAGATTTTTAAACAAAAAAAGGGCCACGGTATGAGCCGTAACCCTTTGTTATTATTGGTCGGGGCGGAGGGATTTGAACCCCCGGCTCCCTGCTCCCAAAGCAGGTGCGCTACCAGACTGCGCCACGCCCCGATCGCACGACTTCCAAAGGACGATCACATCAAGACAGCAGAAAGTGTCTCAACTTTTCAAAGGCCTTCCCCCGGTGGCTGATTCGGTTCTTGCTTGCCCCGTCAAGCTGGGCGACCGTAATGGTGCCGCCGGGGAGGAGGAACACCGGGTCGTACCCGAATCCGCCGTCTCCGGACGGTTCCATGGCGATGGTTCCCTCCAGGGATCCCTCGAAGGCCCGGTAGAATCCGTCGGGCCGATAGTACACCAAGACGCACCGGAAAGCCGCCTGCCGTTTCTCCGGTGCGACTCCCCCCAGTTCCTTGAGCAGGCAACGGATATTGTCGGAGTCCGTCGCCCGGGGTCCCGCGAAGCGGGCCGAATGGACTCCGGGACGCCCCCCCAGGGCGTCGACTTCCAGGCCTGAATCGTCGGCGATGGTAGCAACCCCCGTGTGACGACTTATCTCGGAAGCCTTTTTCAGGGCGTTCTCGTAAAAGGTAGTGCCGTCCTCTTCGACATCGGGCGCGAGGGGAAAGTCGTCCATGGAGAGGAGGGTCACTTCACAGGAATCGAGGATTGCCTGCGCTTCTCTGATTTTCCCCCGATTCCGCGACGCGAACAGCACCTGTTTCACGTCCAGCCCCCGGTACTGTTTTTCTGCAGTTCCGTAAGCTCCACGATCCCTTTTTCGGCCATAACTATCATTTTTTCCAGAAGATTTCGCCCAAAGGGGGTACCTTCGGCCGTAATCTGAACCTCCACGAGGTTTCCCTCGCCGGTCATGACAAAGTTGGCATCCGCGTCGGCCCGGAAATCTTCCTCGTAATCGGGATCGAGGAGCAGTTCCCCCTTTACGAGCCCTACGCTGACGGCCGCCACCGAGCCCGCCAGCGGGATGGTTTCGATAGTACCGCGTGACTTGAGAGCTTTGAAAAGCTCGACCACTGCAACGAAACCGCCCGTTATTGACGCCGTCCTGGTGCCTCCGTCCGCCTCCAGCACGTCGCAGTCGAGGTATATGGTTCGCTCACCGAATCCTGACAGATTCGTGACGGCCCTGAGTGATCGTCCGATGAGTCGCTGGATCTCCTGGGTACGCCCTCCCTGTCGCCCCTGGACTGCCTCGCGTGCGGATCTCCGGGGAGTCGCCGATGGAAGCATCGAATACTCCGCCGTCAGCCCCCCGCCGCCGGAATTTCTTAGAAAATCAGGCACACGATCTTCCAGTGAGGCCGCGCAGATAACCCGCGTACCGCCCATCTCGATGAGCGCCGATCCGGGATTGTTTGAAAGGAAACCCGGCGTTAT